>NZ_JBQXDJ010000014.1:0-87743 GCF_052601015.1 Chitinimonas violaceus
GCGGTTTACGATCCACGCTTCCTTCCCACGCTCGGTCGCCCTCACGCAGTTGCGCTTCACTTCGTTCGCTGTGATCAACTTACGGCGGGACTTCCACCCGCAGGAGTGCGCCCATGCTGGGCGCACATGAAAAACGCCACCCAGTTGGGTGGCGCTTCGATGTACTGCATTGTAGGTATTACTTCTTGCGCTGCGGCGGCAGATCGGTACAGGTGCCTTCGAATACTTCCGCAGCCATACCGATGGATTCACCCAGAGTAGGGTGGGCATGGATGGTTTTGCCGATGTCTGTTGGGTCGCAACCCATCTCAATCGCCAAGCAAAGCTCACCCAGCATATCGCCCGCATGGGTGCCGACGATGGCCCCGCCAATCAGCCGGTGCGTCTCGGCATCGAAAATCAGCTTGGTAAAGCCTTCATCACGCCCATTGGCAATGGCACGGCCGGAAGCACTCCACGGGAAGACAGACTTCTCGATCTTGACGCCAGCCTTTTTGGCTTCGTCTTCTGTCATGCCTACCCAAGCGACTTCCGGGTCGGTATAAGCAACCCCGGGAATCACCCGTGCATCAAAGAAGGCTTTATGGCCGGCTGCATTTTCAGCTGCGACATGGGCTTCATGCACAGCTTTGTGCGCCAACATCGGCTGGCCGACGATGTCGCCGATAGCGAAGATATGCGGCACATTGGTGCGCATCTGCTTATCCACTTCGATAAAGCCACGCTCGGTAACCGCTACGCCGGCATTTTCCGCCGCAATCAGCTTGCCATTGGGCGCACGACCCGCGGCGACAAGTACCAGGTCGTACCGCTGTGGTTCCTTGGGCGCCGCATCGCCATCGAAAGTCACCCAGATGCCATCGGTCTTGGCCTCGACGGCAACCGTCTTGGTCTTGAGCATGATGTTGTCAAAGCGGTGGGCATTCATCTTCTGCCACACTTTGACAAGATCACGGTCCGCGCCCTGCATGAGGCCATCCATCATCTCGACCACATCGAGGCGTGCGCCGAGCGTGGAATACACCGTACCCATTTCCAGCCCGATGATGCCGCCGCCAATCACCAGCATCTTCTTGGGTATAGCCTTCAGCTCCAGCGCCCCGGTACTGTCGACGATGCGTGGGTCTTCCGGTATGAACGGCAGCTTTGTCACCCGGGAACCGGCGGCAATGATGGCCTGCTTGAATTTGAGGGTCTTCTTCTCACCGGTTTTGTCCTGGCCTTCGCCAGCAGTAAGCTCGACTTCCATATGGTGTGGGTCGAGGAAACGACCTAAGCCGCGCACCAACTCAACCTTGCGCATCTTGGCCATACCGCCCAGCCCACCGGTCAATCTGTCCGTCACCTTGTCTTTGTAGACACGCAAGGCATCGATATCGATTTCCGGGTCTGGGTATTTGATGCCGTGGGCCGCAAGGTGTTTGACCTCGTCGATTACCGCTGCATTGTGCAGCAGGGCCTTGGAGGGGATACAACCTACATTGAGGCAGACCCCACCCAGTCTGGCGTAACGCTCAACCAGTACAACCTTCAAGCCCAGGTCTGCGGCGCGGAAGGCCGCGGAATAGCCACCCGGGCCGGCACCAAGCACCAGCAGGTCGTATTCGGCATCTGCCCCCCCAGCCCCAGCATGGCTGGCGGCTTTTGGCGCAGCTGCTGGCGCTGGGGTTGAAGCCGGTGTGGCCGCTGCTGCAGGTTTGCTCGCTGGTGCGGCAGCAGTCGCTTCTACCAGAGCAATCACTGCTCCCTCGCTGATCTTGTCGCCCACCTTGATGCGCACCTCCTTGACTACACCAGCCGCACTGGCCGGCACCTCCATGCTGGCTTTGTCGGTTTCCAGCGTGATCAGCGAATCTTCCTTGGCAACGGTATCGCCAACCTTGATGAAGACTTCGATGACATCAACGTCCTTGGCATCGCCAATATCGGGTACCTTGAGTTCAATCACATTGCTCATGGCAGCCCCTTACAGCATCAGCCGGCGAATATCGCCCAGCACTTGTGAGAGATACGTCGTGAAGCGGGCGGCAGATGCGCCATCGATCACACGGTGGTCGTAGCTCAAGCTTAATGGCAGCATCAGGCGTGGCGTGAACTCACTACCGTTCCACACGGGTTTGATGCTGGATTTGGAAACGCCGAGGATGGCAACTTCCGGCGCATTGACGATCGGTGTGAAGGCTGTGCCGCCTACACCACCCAATGACGAAATCGAGAAACACCCGCCCTGCATTTCCGCTGGCAAAAGCTTGCCTTCGCGTGCTTTGGCGGCGAGTGCGCCAGTTTCGGTTGCCAGCTCAATCAGCGACTTCTTGTCGGCATCGCGAATCACCGGCACGACGAGCCCGTTAGGTGTATCGGCAGCGAAACCGATATGGAAGTACTGCTTCAGCACCAGGTTGTCGCCATCGAGCGAGCTATTAAACTCGGGGAATTTCTTCAGCGCAGCAACGACGGCTTTGATGATGAAAGCCAAGGGGGTGATCTTGAGGTTCTGCTTCTTCAGCTCCTCGCCCATATCCTTGCGGAAGGCTTCCATATCGGTGATGTCAGCTTCATCGAACTGCGTTACGTGGGGAATCATCACCCAGTTACGCGCCAGATTCGCGCCGGAAATCTTCTTGATGCGCGACAGTGGCTTCGATTCAACCGGGCCGTATTTGGCAAAATCAACCTTGGGCCAGGGCAGCAGATCGAGGCCTACACCGGTACCGGCTGATGGCGCACCGCTTGAAATCGCGCCGCTGAGTACGCTCTTCACGAATGCCTGCACGTCGCTGGCGATAATGCGGCCCTTGGGACCTGTACCTTTGACCTTGCCGAGGTCTACACCCAGTTCACGTGCGAACTTGCGTACGGAAGGGCTGGCATGGGCGGCCTTAAAGCCAGCCTCGTCCACCTTGGCGCTTGCTGGTGCAGCGATCGGAGCAGGCGCAGCAGCAGGTGTGGCGACCGGCACTACGTCCGTAGGTGCTGGGGCAGCGGCAGCAGGCTTTGCGGCAGGTGCGACGGCATGACTTGCGCCGCTGGCAGCCAGGGTCAGTATCAGCGTGCCTTCAGATGCCTTGTCGCCTACTTTGATGGCGATGCTTTGCACTGTACCTGCAGCGGGGGAGGGCACTTCCATGCTGGCTTTGTCGGTTTCCAGCGTGATCAGTGAATCATCTTTCTTCACAGTATCGCCGGCTTTGACGAAAACCTCGATCACATCCACATTCTTGGCGTCGCCAATGTCGGGTACTTTGACTTCGATACTGGCACTGGTAGCGGCAGCAGATGAAGATGCAGCTGCAGCGGGCGCTGGAGCAGGTGTAGCTGCCGGCGTACTGGCTGCAGCGGCGCCCGCAGCTTCGATCAGCACGATCACTGTACCTTGAGATGCCTTGTCACCAACCTTGATGCGTACTTCCTTGACCACACCACCAGCTTCTGCTGGCACTTCCATGCTGGCTTTGTCGGTTTCCAAGGTAATCAGTGCGTCATCTTTCTTGATGACGTCGCCTGCCTTCACAAAGACTTCGATCACATCGACGTCTTTCACGTCCCCGATATCGGGTACTTTCAGTTTGATCAGATTGCTCATGTTCATTTCCTGTGAGGGGTGCAGTGTTGGGGGAGGGACTGACCCACCCCATTCAGGCAGCGCGGTATGAAACGTTTACGCTCCACGCCTTATGCCTCACACGCTTAAACAGTCCAGGGAGCCGGCTTGGCGCTATTGATGCCGTACTTGGTAATGGCCTCGGTAATCGTGGCGCGTGGCAACTTACCGTCGTCTGCCAGGGCTTTGAGGGCGGCGACCACAACGTAATGTCGGTTCACCTCGAAGAAGCTGCGCAATTGCTCACGGGTATCGGAGCGGCCGAAGCCATCAGTACCCAACACGACATAACGGCTTGGTACGAAAGCACGAATCTGCTCGGCGTAAAGACGCATGTAGTCAGTGGCGACGACGACAGGGCCTTTGGCATCCTTCAGGCACTGGGTGACATAGGGTACCTTTGGCTCTGCATCTGGGTTGAGGAGATTGTGGCGTTCGGCCGCCATGCCGTCGCGTGCCAGCTCGGTAAAGCTTGGGCAACTCCACAGATCGGATTCGACGCCCCAATCCTGCTTGAGCAGATCTGCCGCGGCGATGACTTCGTTGAGGATGGTGCCAGAACCCGCCAGCTGCACGCGCAAGTCGCCTTTACCGCCTTGCTTGAGCTTGTACATACCCTTGACGATGCCAGCCTCTGCGCCCGCCGGCATGGCTGGGTGCTCGTAGTTCTCGTTCATCAGGGTCAGGTAGTAGTACACGTCCTGCTGCTCGGCATACATACGGCGCATACCATCCTGCACGATGACCGCCACTTCAAAGCCGAAGGTCGGGTCGTAGGAAATGCAGTTCGGAATCGTGGCCGAGATCAGGTGGGAATGACCATCCTCATGCTGCAGGCCTTCACCATTCAGCGTTGTGCGGCCCGCTGTGCCACCCAACAGGAAGCCGCGGGTACGCATATCGCCAGCCAGCCATGCCAAGTCGCCGATGCGTTGGAAACCGAACATCGAGTAGTAGATGTAGAACGGAATCATCGGCACGCCGTGCGTGCTGTAGCTGGTGCCAGCGGCAATCCAGTCACACATCCCACCGGCTTCGTTGATGCCTTCCTGCAGAATCTGACCGTCTTTCGATTCCTTGTAGAACATCAGCTGGTCGGCATCCTGCGGCACATACTTCTGGCCCTCCTGGTTCCAGATGCCCACTTGGCGGAACAGGCCTTCCATACCGAAGGTACGCGATTCATCAGGCACGATGGGAACAATATGCTTGCCGATCTGCTTGTCCTTGAGCAGCTGGGTCAGCAGCCGCACAAAGGCCATTGTCGTGGAGTACTCCTTGCCGGCACCCGAGCCTTTGAGTAGCGTATCGAAGCTCGATAGGGGCGGGATTTCCAGCGCGTAGGCTTTGGTACGGCGCTGTGGCAGATAGCCGCCCAGTGCTTGGCGGTGACCGCGCATGTACTCCAACTCGCGCGAGCCCTCTTCGAACTTCACGAACGGCACATTCTCGATCTGGTCGTCTGGAACAGGAATGCTGAACCGGTCGCGGAACTGCTTGATCGAGTCGATATCCAGCTTCTTTTGCTGGTGGGTGATGTTCATGGCTTCGCCGGCCGATCCCATACCATAGCCCTTGACAGTCTTGGCAAGGATGACGGTGGGCTTGCCATTCGGCTCGGACGCCTGCTTGAACGCCGCGTAGATCTTGGCCGGATCGTGGCCACCTCGATTCAGTTCCCAGATGTCCTTGTCGGACCAATCCTGCACCAATGCTTTCAGTTCCGGCGTGTTGAAGAAATGCTCACGCACGTACGCGCCGTCGCGTGCTTTCATCACCTGGTATTCGCCGTCGACGATCTCCATCATGCGCTTGGGCAGGATACCTTTCTTGTCGCGGGCAAACAGGGCGTCCCACTTGGTACCCCAGACCAGCTTGATCACATTCCAGCCCGAACCGCGGAATTCGCCTTCGAGCTCCTGAATGATCTTGCCATTGCCACGTACCGGACCATCCAGCCGTTGCAGGTTGCAGTTGATCACGAACACGAGGTTGTCGAGCTTTTCGCGCCCAGCCATGCCGATCGCGCCCAACGATTCAGGCTCGTCCATCTCGCCATCACCGCAGAAGGTCCAGACCTTGCGATTGTCGGTTTGCGCCAGACCACGGTCCTGCATGTACTTCATGAAGCGCGCCTGATAGATGGCGAGAATAGGGCCCAGACCCATCGATACTGTTGGGAACTGCCAGAAATCGGGCATCAGCCAGGGATGAGGGTAGCTCGACAGACCCTTGCCGCCGACTTCCTGGCGGAAGTTATTCATCTGCTCTTCAGAGATACGGCCCAGCAGATAGGCACGCGAATAAATACCCGTTGCCACGTGGCCCTGAACGAAGATCAGGTCTCCGCCATGGGTTTCCGTCGGTGCGCGCCAGAAGTGGTTGAAACCCACGTCATACAAAGTGGCGGCGGATGCGAAGGACGCGATATGGCCACCTACATTGGTGTGCTTGTTAGCGCGTACCACCATGGCCATGGCGTTCCAGCGCGTATAAGCGCGGATCTTGTGTTCCAGGGTGGTATCGCCCGGGAAAGGGGGCTCCATCTCGTGGGGGATGGTATTGATGTACTGAGTGCTGGCGCTGTAAGGGATATTCGCCCCTTTTTCCGACGCTTCCTCAATCAACTTCTCGATGATGAAATGGGCGCGCTCAGGGCCTTCGGTATCAATTACGCCATCCAAGGCTTCCAGCCATTCACGGGTTTCTATCGGATCGAGGTCGTCGTTGTGCTCAGCCATCTTGGGTACCTTGTGGGTGTGTTTGTTATTTGGAAACAAGCAAGCGCATGCCATCCGCTCGGTGGGCAGACTCAACAGGCATGGTTTGCTGATAGGGGAGGGCCCGGGCAGCGTGCAATACGGTGCCCGAAACCGGGAAAAGGGGCCGATTCAATGTCGGCGAAGCGGGGAATAGACGCTTCACAACGGTGTCTCTTGCTTACTTAAGTTACTTGGAACCTGTCCAAGGCCGGATTATCCCGGCTTATGTCTATAAGTCCTTCAAAACTGCCGCGCGTTTTTGTTCGTATTCGCTGTCACTGATCAAGCCGCCATCCTTCAAACGCTTCAGTACGGTCAACCGCTCTTCAGCCTTGCTGGAAGGGGCGGCGGCAGGTGCCGGCTGTGGTGCAGCTTGAGGGGCGGGCGGCGTCGCTTGTACCGTAGGCGATGGTTTGGAAACTGGCGCAGTTACGGGCTGAAAGGTGGTAGTTGCTGTAGCCGGCTGAAAAGTCGTACCTGGGTCGGAACCGGGTACAGGGTGGTAGGTTTTGTCAGGTGTGCTTGCCAAAGCCGCAGCGATGTCGATGCTGATCCAATCCGGGCGGCTGTTCACGCTGACAGCACCGTTGCCGCTCAAGAGGGTACAGCCAAGATTGGCCGAAGGCTTGATACGGCTGCCATGGTTAATGGAGCGCTTGACGCCGGTGACATGGTAGTAAGCCATGTCGAGCGAGTCGCCACACATGCCGACCAGCACATTCAGCTTGCCATTTTCGACGAACATACGCCCCGCATTGAGCACGCGCGGGATGAAGAACATGCCACCTGGGCGATAGGACGTGACGAATTGCACATCATCGCCACGCCCGGCCTTGGCAAATACCGGCAGCAGCGCTTCTGACAGGCGCTTGATCTCATCGTCGTTGTAATAGGGCTGGGGCGTCTTGCCATCGACCCGCTTGAAAACCCGTTGCAGCAGGTTGCTCAACTGCTCGGTCGAAAAAACCACAGGGTGGGCATTCTCGGCATTGACGGCTTCGAGCTTCACATAGTCATCCGTCTCCGACCACATCTTGGTGGTGTCGACCGCCAGGGCTTTACCGGCCAGGAAAACACAGGCCAGAAGACCTGCCATCCGAGTCGAAAACAGGTACTGCATGACTATCTCCAGATCAATCCAAGGGGTGCAAGGGTGACGTTATAACGCAAAGACACCATGTCTGCATCGTGGTTCACCGCTGCTTTAGAGTTTTTGCTTTTAGTTCAGTGCTTTGCGTACATAGTCGATCAGGCGGTTTGTCGAAGCATCGTGCTTACCCTGGATGCTGGGGTCTCTGAGCTCGGCTTCAATGGTCTTCGCCAACTGTTTACCCAACTCGACGCCCCACTGATCGTAGGAATTGATTCCCCACACTACACCCTGCACAAACACCTTGTGCTCGTACAGCGCAATCAGGCTACCCAGACTGCTTGGGGTCAACTGATCCAATAGCAGAGTATTCGTTGGGCGGTTACCGCCAAACACCTTATGTGGCACCAATTGTTCCAACGCTTCACCAGTGAGGCCCTGGGCTTGCAACTCAGCACGCACCTCGGCTTCGTTCTTACCACGCATCAAGGCTTCGGTCTGGGCGAGAAAGTTGGCGAGCAGTATTGTATTGTGCTCAAGCGAACTTTTCGGATTTTCCAAAGCGGCGATGAAATCGATAGGCACCAGCTCGGTACCCTGATGCAGTAACTGATAATACGCATGCTGGGCATTGATGCCAGGTTCGCCCCAGATCACCGGACCGGTATGGTAATCCACCGCTTGGCCATCAAGCCGTACCGACTTGCCGTTCGATTCCATATCGAGCTGTTGCAAATAAGCCGGCAAGCGGTGCAGTGGTTGGTTATAGGGCGAGATCAGCTGGGTACTTGCACCCATGCCATTGATATAGAAAACCCCGAGCAGTGCCAGAATGACCGGCAGGTTCTGCTCCAATGGCGCAGATTTGAAATGCTGGTCCATGGCATGTGCACCGGCCAACATCGCACGGAAATGTGTTTCGCCGATATAAAGCAGAATCGGCAAGCCAATGGCTGACCATAACGAATAACGCCCACCCACCCAGTTCCAGAAGCCGAACATGTTCGCGGTATCGATGCCAAACGCTGATACCGCTTCGGCATTGGTGGACACTGCAACGAAGTGTTTTGCCACTGCGGACTCATCACCCAGGGTATTCACCAACCACTGCCGCGCAGCCTTGGCATTGGTCAGCGTCTCTTGCGTCGTGAAGGTTTTGGACGCAATGATCACCAGTGTGGTAGCCGGGTTGAGCTGTTCCAACACCGTCGCCAACTGCCAGCCATCCACGGTTGAGACAAAATGCATTTTCAGCTGTTTGCTGCCAAAATCCCGCAATGCTTCACAGACCATGAAAGGGCCAAGGTCTGATCCGCCAATGCCGATATTCACGATATCGGTGATGGCCCGGCCATCGTGGCCCAGCCATTGCCCTGTGCGTACCTTTTCTGCAAAACCTGCCGTGCGAGCCAATACATCCTGCACCTGCGGCACGACATTGGCACCATCGACGTCAATCACACTGCCAGCAGGCGCGCGTAGCGCCGTATGCAGTACGGAACGACCTTCGGTAATGTTGATTGCGGCACCGGCAAACTGCTGTTCCCGTTTGGTTTCCACGCCTGTTGCGCGCGCAAGCGCAAACAGATTGGCCATCGCCGCGTCATCGACTCGGTTTTTCGAATAATCGAGCAGGATGCCGCAGGCCTTCAGGCTGAAGCGCTGGGCTCTATCCGGGTCGCTGGCGAACGCCTGCCGCAAGTCGATGGATCTAAGCTGCGCAGCTTGCGACAGCGTGGTTTGCCAGGCGGGGAGGGAGCTAAGTGCGGTCATCGTGATGATAGTGGTATTAATGGGAAAGTCTGGTTAATCTTCAGCGGTCTTCATAACCACGTACCCGACGTTCTTTGAGATTGCGTTTGATCTTTTCCAGCTGGTCGATCAACTCCGGTCCCCGGCGCAATGCAACTCCCACAGCCAGCACATCGATAACGACGAGGTGAACGATGCGGGTGATCATTGGCGAGTAAAGATCGGGGTCTTCGGGTGTGTCGGCATACAGTGTGACGTTGCAACGCTTGGCCAGCGGCGAGTTGGAATGGGTAATCCCGATTACGTAGGCACCTGCTTCGCGCGCCAGTTCCACCGACCGGATCAGATCTATCGTACGGCCGGAGTTGGAGATCGCCACCACTGCGTCACCCGGCTTGAGGAGCGAAGCCGACATGCCGTGGATATGGGGGTCGGAATAGGCAATGCAGGGTACACCCAGGCGAAAGAACTTATGCTGCGCATCCTGCGCCATGATGCCGCTGTTGCCCAGGCCATAGAACTCGATCTTACGGGCACGGGAGAGGATATCGACTGCCTGCTCGATCGTGTCCGGGTTCAGCTCGTTGCGGGTACGCATCAAGCTGGAGATCGTGTTATCGAACAGCTTGGCCGCCAGATCATGTGCGGTATCGCTCATTTCCACCGCACTGTGCACATAGGGCACACCGGAAACCAGGCTGCGAGTCAGGCGCAGTTTGAAGTCCTGCAGGCCTGTGCAGTCGACCGAACGGCAGAAACGGATGACGGTAGGCTGTGAAACCGTCGCCATTTCTGCAATCTGCGCAATCGGCGCGTGGGCAACGAAGTTCGGCTGGGAAAGCACCAGCTCTGCAACTTTGCGTTCGGATTTCGACAGCTCATTGAGCAGCGATTTGATCTTTTCCAGCATTTTGTTCTTATCTCTTCGCACCTGGCGAAGGGTCAGGCCTTGCGAGCGGCCAGCGCATCAAGCGCCGCGGCTGTGCCGCGTAGGGCTGGGTTCTTGGCGACAATCACAAAGCTTGGTACAGCGGCAAGGTAGTCGGAAAAACGACCTTTCTGTTCAAACCGGCGGCGGAATGGGGAATTGGCAAAATATTCGCCCAGACGCGGCACGATGCCGCCACCGATATACAGCCCGCCGCGTGCGCCTAAAGTGATGGCTAGATTGGCGGAGGCGCTGCCCAGCATGGCGCAGAAGGTATCCACAGTTTCCTTGCACAGCGTGCAGGTACCGGCAACTGCCCGCTCGGTGATTTCTGCGGCAGAAGGATTCTCGTTCGGCTGGCTGTTGAGCTCGGCCAGCGCTTTGTAAAGATTCTGCAATCCTGGTCCGGACAATAGGCGTTCGGCAGACACATGGCCGAATTCCTGCCGCAAGATGCGTAGAATTTCGTCTTCCTTGTGGTTGAAAGGCGAGAATGACACATGCCCGCCTTCACCTTGCAGGGGAATCCAGCGTGGCGCTTCACCGGGCTGATGGGCGGGAATCAGGCCGGAAACGCCGAGACCGGTACCGGCGCCCAAAAGGGCAATAGGCAGGTCGGGGTTGCGTTCACCGCCACCTACTTTGACGAGCTCCGCATCATCCAGGGTCGGTAAACTCAAAGCCAGCGCCGTGAAGTCGTTGATGATGGTCAGTTCAGCCAGATCAAGCTGGGTTTTAAGCTCGGCCTGCGAGAAAGCCCATCCATGGTTCGTCATCTTGACGTGGTCACCGGCAATCGCAGTAGCAATGCCAAAAGCAGCCCAGACGGGCTTTATCGCCAACGGGTCGAGATAGGTCTTGGCGGCTTCATACAAGCCAGGGTAGTCGGCACAGACCAGATTGCGCTCATCGCTGATGGGTGCGCCAGGGGCGCGAATCAGCGCAAAACGGACATTGGTGCCACCGACATCGGCAAGTAGGCGGGGATAAGTATGAGCTAGTGACATGACGGATTTACTCGGCCCAATAGAGATGGCAGACGCCATGAGCGGCATCGAAGACACGGGCGATGGGCAGGCGTTCGGTAGGTGCATCCATGGCGGCGTCGAAAACAGCCTTTTTCTTCTCGCCGGTCAGGTGCAGGAAAATGTTACGGGAACGGACAATAGCAGCCAATGTAAGGCTGATGCGCGCATAAGGGGCGGTTGTCGGGTTCACGGCAACAACCTGCTTGGGGTTATCCACGGCAGCGGCAGTTTCCAATTCTGCCGAGCAGGGGAACAGGCTGGCAGTATGACCGTCCTCGCCCATACCCAGGATGACAACATCGAAAGGCTGCGGCACCTTGGCCAAAGCGGACTCGACTTCGGTAAGCCCTGCCTCGGGTGTAGGCGCTGGGGTTTTGAGACCGATGAAATTGGCAGCCTCAACCTGGTACTTGAGCAGGTTTTCACGTACCAGACGCTCATTGCTGTCTGCGTGATCAACAGGCAACCAACGGTCGTCCACGAGTGTGATCCAGACCCGGCTCCAATCAAGGCGCATCTGGCGCAATTGCTGGAACATGCCAACCGGCGTACGCCCGCCGGATACCGCCAAGCTGGCGGAACCACGCTCGCGCAGCGCTGTTTCCAGGGCTGCTGCTACTTCGCGCGCCAGGCAGATATCCAGATCGATTCGGGAGTCGTAGTCATGAATGCGAATGTCGGCCATTTACAATTCTCTTATTTCAACTTTGGCCGGCTTGCGGAAGGAAAAATCCGCCGCCGTAAAATGCGGAATGCCGGGTAACAACCCGACATCCTTGTGTTACTTGCTCAACCTTCCTCGTGCCAACAAAATCCGTCGCGAGACAGGAGCGCGGAGCTTGCGGCTGGGCCCCAGGTGCCCGCGGTATATTGTTTGGGCGCTTCGTCGCTGGCTTCCCAGGTATCGAGGATAGGTTCCACCCACTTCCAGGCTTCGTCGAGTTCGTCGCGACGCATGAACAGCGTCAGGCGGCCACGGATCACGTCTGTCAGCAAGCGCTCATAGGCATCGGGACGACGCGCTTTGAACATTTCGTCGAAATCGAGGTCAAGATGAACGCTCTTTAGCTTCATCTGGTCGCCTGGCTGTTTGGCAAGCAGGTACATCTTGACGCTTTCTTCCGGCTGCAACTGGATCACCAGGCGGTTGCTGGTTGTCTCTGCGGGCAGTGAGAAGATGGAATGTGGTACTTGACGGAAGTTGATGACGATTTCCGCCAGCCGTTCCTGCATGCGCTTGCCGGTACGCAGGTAGAAGGGCACGCCGGCCCAACGCCAGGTATCGATTTCCGCTTTCAACGCGACAAAGGTTTCGGTTTTGCTGTTGGGGCTGATGCCGGTTTCGTCGAGATAACCCACGGCAGGCTTGCCTTGGCTTGCCCCAGCTTTGTATTGACCACGTACGGTTTTGCTGGCGACTTCCTGCGGCCCAAAGCGACGCAGTGCACGCAACACCTTCAGTTTTTCATCGCGTACGGCATCAGGGTCGGCGCTGGCTGGGGGTTCCATTGCAATAAAACACAGGAGCTGCAGTAGATGGTTCTGCACCATATCGCGCAGTGCGCCGGCTTTATCGTAAAAGTCGCCGCGGCTTTCCACGCCAACCTGTTCGGTTACCGTGATCTGTACGTCGCGTATCCATTCGCGCCGCCACAGGGGTTCGAAAAAAGTATTGCTGAAACGTAGCGCCAACAGGTTTTGAACGGCCTCTTTACCCAGGTAGTGGTCGATCCGGTAGATCTGCAGTTCTTTGAAGAACTTGCCAACCTGGGCATTGATGGCTTGCGAAGAGGCAAGGTCATGACCGAGGGGCTTCTCCAACACGACACGGGCACTGCCTTTGTTCAGGTTGACCGACGCCAGATTCTCGCAGATACCGGCGAACAGATTTGGCGCCGTAGCCAGATAGAACACGCGGACATGATCGGGGAATTCGTTGAGTTTGTCGGCCAAGGCGGCGTAGGCAGATTTGTCCTGCGCATCAAGCTTCAGGTAGACGAGGCGAGTGGAGAAAGTAGCCCAATCACCATCGTTGAAGTAGTCGCCTAGGTATTGGCGCGCCGCTTTCTCGGCGGTACCCAGGTAGGCGGCCTGGTCGGACTGACTGCGGCCCAGGCACAGGATGCGACCTTCTTCTGGTAGGCAGCCATCCTGGTGTTGATGGTAAAGCGCAGGCAACAGTTTGCGCATGACCAAGTCGCCAGTGCCGCCAAACAGCACCATATCGAAGGGTTGAATCGAGGTCATCCCTTGAGTCCTTTGGGTGAGATCTTCATATATTTAGACACAGCTACGGATGCTGAATTTCCTGAAACAATACTACTTGGAGACAGGCTTGGCAATGTAGTTTTGCTAGACGAATAAAGTGATAGCTCTAGTCGGCGGTGCAAATTCTCGCTCAATTGGAATGCCGCTTCAATTATGGAATTCGTGGATTTTGTTGCTAAATGTATTCAGCATGGTTGCAGCTTTGCTACAACAGTCCTATCTGCATAGGTTAAAAAATCTAGGGGTCGGCTTGCCTTATGGCTGTAGTAAAACTACTATCAAATTTCAAGTAGTGTAGTTACGTAGTGCGGTGCACGGTAGTTATCTTAAGCACTCGCAAATCAAACCCATAGCGTAGCCAGTGTGATCCTGTAAGGGTCTCACAGGGAGTTTCGATGAGTCTGCATCTCCGCCTGGTCGAAGTGACCGAGCGAATTGTCCGGAAAAGCCAGCCGACACGCTCGGCCTATCTGGCGCGTGTGGCAGCCTGGGCTGCCAAAGAACCTGTTCGTAAGGGTTTGTCGTGCACAAACCTGGCCCATGCCTATGCTGCCTCGCCAGCCGGCGACAAAATCATGCTGCGTGAGCAGCGTCAGCCTAATCTGGCCATCGTTTCTGCCTACAACGATATGTTGTCGGCACATCAGCCACTTGCAACCTATCCCGAACTCATCAAGGCCGCTGCTCGTGAAGTCGGCGCGACAGCCCAGTTTGCCGGCGGTGTCCCGGCGATGTGCGATGGCGTGACCCAAGGTCAGGCCGGCATGGAGTTGTCGCTGTTTTCGCGCGATATCATCGCCATGAGCACCGCTGTTGCAATGAGCCACCAGATGTTTGACGGCATGCTGTGCCTTGGCGTCTGCGACAAAATCGTACCGGGGCTCATGATTGGTGCATTGCAGTTTGGCCATCTGCCGGCGATTTTCGTACCCGCAGGCCCCATGGTATCGGGCCTGGAAAACAAAGAGAAAGCCCGTATCCGCCAGCTGTACGCAGAAGGTAAGATCGGCCGGGAAGGGCTTTTGGAAGCGGAAGAAAAGTCCTATCACGGCGCCGGCACCTGCACCTTTTATGGCACCGCCAATTCAAATCAGATGCTCATGGAAATCATGGGCGTTCATCTGCCAAGCTCGGCGTTTGTGAATCCAGATACCCCGCTACGCGATGCTTTTACCTGCGAAGCTGCCAAACGCGCTGCTGCGATTACTGCGCTGGGCAATGAATACATCCCTCTGGCAGAGGTGATCGATGAGCGCGCCATCGTCAACGGTCTGGTTGGCCTGATGGCCACAGGCGGTTCGACGAATCATGCTATCCATCTTGTAGCAATGGCCGCTGCGGCAGGCATCATCATCGACTGGACCGACTTCGACGATATCTCCGCCATTATTCCGCTGCTGGCGAAGATCTATCCAAATGGCAGTGCGGATGTTAACCATTTCCATGCGGCTGGCGGTATGGGTTATCTGATCAGCCAATTACTCGATGCAGGTCTTCTGCATGAGGATGTAAAAACGGTCATGGGTCCTGGTCTGCGCCGTTATGCAGTGGAGCCGCATATGAACAGCGGGCAGTTGGCATGGCGCCCCGCCCCCACAGAAAGCCAGGACAAGTCGGTGTTGTCCTCCGTGGCGTCGCCCTTCCAGCCTGATGGTGGTTTACGCCTTGTTCAGGGCAACCTTGGCCGTGGTGTGATCAAGGTTTCGGCCGTTCAAGCTGCACACCGGATCGTTGAAGCGCCGGCAATCGTTTTCGATTCGCAGGATGCCCTGATCGACGCATTCAAACGCGGTGAGTTGGACAGAGATTTCATTGCTGTAATCCGCTTTCAAGGTCCGCGCGCCAACGGTATGCCCGAACTACACAAGCTGACGCCGACGCTAGGGGTCCTGCAGGACAGGGGATTCAAAGTGGCCCTGGTAACAGACGGCCGCATGTCCGGTGCTTCCGGCAAGGTGCCCTCAGCGATCCATATCACGCCAGAGTGTCTTGCCGGCGGGCCGCTGGCCAAGGTATGCAATGGAGACATGATTCGCCTTGATGCCGAAACCGGTACCTTGGAAGCGCTGGTGCCTGCAGATGTCTGGGCACAGCGCACGCCAGCCACTGCTGATGTGACTGCCAACCAATATGGTTATGGTCGCGACCTGTTTGCCGTATTTCGTAGTAATGCTACGGGTGCGGAGCAAGGGGCGATGAGCTTTATGTTGCCCATGTAAGGAACGAACAATGAATATCCGTGACATCATGCGCGCCTCACCGGTCATGCCGGTGATTGTGCTGGACCGTGTTGAAGATGCCGTACCTTTAGCGCGGGCTTTGGTCGACGGTGGGATACGCGTGCTGGAAGTAACTTTGCGCACACCTACTGCGATGGCCTCCATCAAGGCGATTGCCGCTGAAGTGCCCGATGCCATTGTTGGTGTGGGTACCGTAACCCAGCCGGCGCAATTTGCTGAGGTAAAGGCTGCGGGAGCCCGCTTTGCGGTAACACCAGGGCTGACAGATGAACTCGCGCAGGCTGCCAAAGCTGCTGGTATTCCATTGCTACCCGGTGTGATGACGCCTTCAGAGGTCATTGCCGCAATGGCACACGGTTTCGACGCTATGAAACTATTTCCGGCCGAGCAAGCCGGAGGCTTAGGTATGCTCAAGGCGCTTGGTGGGCCGTTTGCAGATGTGTTGTTCTGCCCAACAGGTGGCGTGACGCTGGAAAGCGCACCGAAATTCCTGGCTTTGCCAAATGTGGCGTGCGTCGGTGGTTCGTGGCTCGCGCCGAAGGAAAAGGTTGCTGCAGGTGACTGGCATGTCATTACCCAACTGGCCCGCGGTGCGGCGGCTTTGAAGACATAAAACCAACAATCAGTGCATGGTGCTTCTGCGCGAGCCTTATCGGTCTTACTCCGTTAAGGCTTATGTGCTACAGACTGTGAACCGATTCTAACGAGTATTGGAACAACAACGCTTTCAGCAAGAAAAGCGAAGATTTCTTCCCGGTAGCGACTCAATCGAGCCGAGAACCCGATTCCTGTTTTGACGAGCTCCTCCAGAGAGCTTGGGGAAACTGTGACCCGTGTTCGCCGCCGGGTTTAGCGTAGCGACGTGGCCCGCTTCTCCGTTATGGCGCACCGAGCACGCACCCCTGAGCACAGGGACGATGGTGTGCTCACCATGCTGGGCGCGGGTTTGCAACCAGCTCAACCAACCAAAGCGGAGAGGAGTGATTCGACAATGATGATGAAAAGCAAGCTGTTCCTGGCAGTCGTTGCTGCAATGGCTGCCCAGGCCACAATGGCGGCGTCTGTTGACTACCACGGTTATCTCCGTAGTGGTTCGGGCAGTGCTTCCGAAGGTGGGCGTGAGGTGTGTTTCGGATTGAATGCACCGGCCTTTGGCGGCAAGGTTGGGGGCGCCGGTCGCCTAGGTAACGAATGCGAGACTTATAGCGAGCTTTCGTTCGATGCTGCTTTGGGTGAAAGCAATGGTGTCGGCTTCAAACTGCATACCATGTTGGCTTTCTCGCAAGAACAGCAAAAGGATTGGGAAGACAAATCCCCTGCCTGGCGCCAAACCTGGATCGAAGCGACTAATGTCGGCAATGGCGCGCTTGCCAATGCGGGCATCTGGGGCGGTAAGCGCTTCTATAAACGCCACGATGCGCATATCGCTGACTTTTTCTGGTCAGCCAGCATGGGGCCGGGCGCCGGTATCGAGAACATCGATTTCGGTTTTGGTAAGTTCTCCTATGCATTGATGCGTAACGACGAGACCAGCAGCGGCGGAAGTGCTTCGGACGCCGTGACCAACCATGATTTCCGGCTGGAAGGGATAGGCGCGAATGCAGGTGGGTCGATCGACCTGACCGCAAATGTCGTGGCCAAGAACCAGGTCGATGGCCGCAACGGATCAAATGGCTTCGCTTTTGGCATTACCCATAACCAGGCCGACCCATTTGGCATGGCGGGCTTCAACAACTTGGTGCTCCAGGTTGCAAAAGATGCAGCCAACCTCGACCAAAGCGCCAGCTGGTTGAAGAGTACCGATGACAAGAAATCCTGGCGGATTGTCGAGCATCTGGTTTTCGATCCCAAGAACAGCAACTGGAATGGTGCATTGTTTGCAGGTTACGGTGCAGAGAAGTTCAACGGCGTGAAGAGCAAGACGATGAGTTTGGTCGTCCGCCCTGTCTACCATTTCACTGAGAACTACAGCGTTGCTTTGGAGGCAGGTACGACCAGTGTCAAACCTAATTCCGCACCCACTCAGCGCTTGAGCAAGCTGACGATCGCACCGCAATTGTCGATGGGTAAGGGATTCTGGGCTCGCCCCGCGTTGCGCGCTTATTACACCTACGCCAAGTGGAACCAGGCAGCCCAGACTGCTGCAGTCAGTGTTGCCAACCCTGGTGGCGTGGTCAGTGGCAAGGGCAACCAATTTGCCTACGCGACCAAGACCAGCGGCAGCAGCTATGGCGTGCAGGTGGAGGCTTGGTGGTAAGTCACAGATTGGCTTGACCTTGAACCTGTTTATGATCTTACTGCGCAGCTGTGATCAGGGCTTATGTGCTGCTTGAAATCCTCATGTACAAAAGTACATTCCGGTTTCTGCGCTGCTCTGCACCCTGCTGACAGCTGCTCGCGACAGATCGTAAACAAGTTCTTAGAACCCGAGCTAAGGCGAAAACACTCGAGGAAGCGGGTAAATGAGCATTCCGAGGGTGTTTTCAACGCCGTGGTGCCGACGCACAGCAGACTTTAGATAGGTTCTTACAGTCTGTTGCCACAGCAAGTGCTGTGGTGGCAGATGACAGTTACAGCATCCCTTTTGCGAATCCAGTCGTTTCGGCGTAAAGCATTGAGACGAGTGGCTTTGTTGCGTACTTTTTCCGGCGGACAGCATGAAAATCAAGAAGAACGATTGGTGGCGCGGTGGTGTGATTTACCAGATTTACCCACGCAGCTTTGCAGACAGCAATAACGACGGGGTAGGGGATCTGCCGGGTATTACCGACAAGCTGCCGTACATTGCCAGTCTGGGGGTCGACGCCATCTGGATCTCGCCCATCTTCAAGTCGCCCATGAAGGACTTTGGCTACGATGTATCGGATTATTGCGACATCGACCCATTGTTCGGCGACCTTGCCGCGTTCGATACGTTGGTAGCCAAGGCACATAAGCTAGGTCTGAAGGTCATGATCGATCAGGTGCTGAGCCACTGTTCAGACCAGCACCCTTGGTTCAAGGAAAGCCGTCAGAGCAAGGACAACCCCAAAGCTGATTGGTTTGTATGGGCCGATCCGCAGCCGGATGGCACACCGCCAAACAATTGGCTGTCGGTATTCGGTGGATCGGCATGGCAGTGGGAATCGCGTCGGCGTCAGTATTTCCTGCATAACTTCCTGAGCAGCCAGCCAGACTTGAATTTCCATAACCCCCAAGTACAGCAAGCCATGCTGGATACCGTCCATTTCTGGCTCAAACGCGGGGTGGATGGCTTCCGGTTCGATGCCTGCAATTTCCATTTCCACGACCCGAAGTTGCGTTCGAACCCACCCGCCTTGGTGCGTGACAGTAAAACCGTCAGTGCAGAGAACCCTTACGGCCTACAGGCTCATAAGTACGACAAATCCCAGCCGCAGAATCTCGCTTTCCTCCAGAAAGTGCGTGTGCTGTTAGACAAATACGGTGCGGCATCAGTGGGCGAGGTAGGTGATGACCATTCGCTCAAAACCATGGCCAAGTACACCTCTGGCGGTGACAAGTTGCACATGGCCTATAGCTTCAACCTGCTTACGCCCGAGTGCTCGGCAGCGCATATCCGCCAACAGGTGGAAGAATTGGAAGCACAGCTGACCAAGACCGGCAAGAAGGATGGCGGTAAAGGATGGGGATGCTGGAGTATTGGCAACCATGATGCCCAACGCGTCATGACACGTTGGGGCAAGGGAGAAATCCGTCCTGCCTATGCCAAAGTGCTGCTGGCGATGTCAGCCAGCCTCAAGGGCAGTTTGTGCATCTACCAAGGTGAAGAGTTGGCGTTGACTGAAGCTGATATCCCTTTCGGGCAGCTGCAAGACCCTTATGGCATTACCTTCTGGCCGGAATTCAAGGGGCGCGACGGTTGCCGTACTCCCATGCCTTGGCAGGCCAAACTCAAGCATGCCGGCTTTTCCCAGGCCAAACCCTGGTTGCCGGTGCCAAAGGAGCATCTGGCGCGAGCCGTGGACAAGCAGGAAATCGATCAGCAGTCGACTCTGCATTTCTACCGGCAATTTCTGAACTGGCGCAAAACCCATCCCGTACTGAGGGTAGGGGACATCGACTTTCTGGACACGCCAGAACCTGTGCTTGCTTTTACCCGCACGCTGGATGATGAAACTTGGCTATGCGCCTTCAACCTGGGGGCGAAACCCGCCAGTTTGCGCCTACCCAAGCGTTTACGCGCTGCCACATTGGTACATGGGCATGGCCTGGAAGGCAGCCTGGAGGACGGGCTGCTGGGCTTGGCCCAGTTCGGGGGTGTTTTTGCAGCCATCGAATGCTGAGTACCCATTCGTTTGGCATACTGTGCAGCCTTGCCGGGTGCTTAGACCCCGCCAAGGCGGCTCAATGAGCTAAGCCAAGCACCAGCTCCATGTAGCCAACCGCCAATGCATAAACCTACGGTCTCGGAAACAGAGACCATAGGCAGCCTGCGCTGTATCACGCGATACCATTCCTAAACGGAGCACAGAAAGTTATGTCCGACGTCGTCTTGCGCGGCATTCGCAAATCGTTCGGCGAAATCGAAACGCTGCATGGCATTGATCTGGATATCCAGGATGGCGAGTTCGTGGTCTTTGTCGGGCCCTCGGGTTGCGGTAAGTCAACCTTGCTGCGCACCATCGCTGGCCTGGAGGACATCACCTCGGGTGAGCTGACCATTGGCGGCCAACGCTGTAATGAGGTTCCACCGGCAAAGCGTGGCGTCGCCATGGTGTTTCAGAGCTATGCGTTGTACCCACATATGACGGTGGCCGAGAACATGGCGTTTGGCCTTAAGCTTGCCGGGGTATCCAAAGATGAGATGAAGCAAGCGGTCGAGCGCGCCGCCGGGATATTGCAGATCGAACATCTGCTGACCCGTAAACCCAAGGCATTGTCGGGCGGGCAACGGCAACGGGTAGCGATTGGCCGGGCAATTGTTCGTAAGCCCAATGTCTTTCTGTTCGACGAGCCGCTGTCGAATCTGGATGCCGCTTTGCGGGTGCAGATGCGCATTGAGATCACCAAGCTGCATCGTGAACTCAAGACCACCATGGTCTATGTCACCCATGATCAGGTGGAGGCCATGACGCTGGCGGATCGCATCGTGGTGCTCAATGCGGGCAATGTGGAGCAGGTCGGCGCACCGCTTGCGCTGTATCACCACCCACGCAATCTGTTTGTTGCGGGCTTTATTGGCTCACCCAAGATGAATTTCGTCCAGGGCAGCTTGGCCGATATGACGGACCGCACCGCCACCGTCAAACTCGCCGATGGCACCTTGGTCCGTGTTCAAGTAGATGCACGCGCGGGCCAGATAGGCAGCGCAGTAACGTTGGGTATCCGCCCCGAGCACTTCACACTCGATTCAACCGCCAATACGATCACCGGCCAGATCATCGCCGCAGAGCACCTGGGCGAGGCCACCATTTTCTACCTGCAGGTGGAAGGCGCAGCAGAGCATCTGGTTGTGCGCGCACCGGCTGCTCATAACGCCCAAGTCGGCGAAACACTGCAAGTCAGCGCTACCCCATCACGCTGTTACTTATTCAACGATGCAGGCGAAGCGTTCGCACGTCTGGATGATGTAACGTCAACGACCCGTTAGCACAAGCTAGGGCGACACCAAAACCACACCATATCGAGATGGAGAGACCAATGAAACTGAACAAGACATGCGTTGTACTGGCCGTGGCCATGGGCTTTGCCGGCAATGCCTATGCGGCGGACACCAAATTGTCGCTATGGATCAATGGAGATAAGGGTTACAACGGCATTCAGAAGGTGGGGGACGACTTCGCCAAGCAATCGGGTGTATCGGTAACGGTGGAGCACCCCGAGGATGCGCCAGCCAAATTCCAACAAGCCGCTGCGGCAGGCAAGGGGCCGGATATCTTTTGCTGGCCGCACGACCGCGCGGGTGAATGGATTGCAGCAGGGCTTGTCAGCCCGCTCAAGCCTTCCAAAAAGGTAATAGACGCGCTCGACCCACTGGCGGTGAAGTCGTTCACCATCGGCGGCAAGCTGTGGGGCTACCCGCTGTCGATCGAAGCGATTGCGCTGATCTACAACAAAGCCCTGGTGCTCAACCCACCCAAGACCTTTGAAGAAATCTTCGCGCTCGACAAGGCGCTGAAGGCCAAGGGCAAGAAGGCGATCATGTGGGACTACACCAAGACCTATTTCTCCTGGCCCTTGCTAGCTGCCAATGGCGGCTACCCATTCAAGCCCAAGGCCGATGGCGGTTACGACGTCAATGATGTGGGCGTCAACAATGCGGGCGCCCAGAAAGGCGTCGAAATGCTGGCCAAGCTGGTCAAGTCGGGCGTCATGCCGCAAGGCGCCAGCTATGCCGACATGGAAAATGGTTTCGCCAAGGGAGAGATCGCGATGATGATCTCCGGCCCATGGGCCTGGGATAACGCCAGGCAGGCCAAGATCGACTTTGGCGTCGCCACCATTCCCAGCGTAGGCGGCAAGCAGGGCGGGCCTTTTGTCGGTGTGCTGGGTTGTTTGATCAACAACAGCAGCAAGAACAAGGAAATTGCGGCCGACTTCCTGGAAAACCATCTGATGAGCCTGGATGGCCTGAAGAAGATGAACGCCGACGTCCCGCTGGGCGTACCCGCCAATAAAGCCTTCTTCAAGGAATTGCAGAACGACGCCAACATCAAAGCCACCATGGCTTCCGCGCAGCTTGGCGCACCCATGCCGAACGTGCCGGAAATGGGGCGCTTCTGGTCTTCGATGGAATCTGCATTGCAGAACATCACCAGCGGTCGTCAGGGCGTCAAGGAAGGGCTTGATGCAGCTGCCAAGCGTATCACCAACAAGTAATCAGGAAGCTGTTCAAGACTGCTGTACGTCAGCAATACAGGGCTGAAAACACTTTGTTTGGTCCCAGCTCGCAGGACTTTGAACAGTTTCTAATAACCTGCTTACGATCTGTCGCGAGCGGCTGTCAGCAGGGCGCAGAGCAGCGCAGAAGCCGGAATGTACTTAGGTACATGAGGAATTCGAGCAGCACATAAGCCCTGATCACAGCTGCGCAGTAAGATCGTAAACAGGTTCAAAGACATAGTTGCTTTCTACGAGTAGCCAGGTTCCGCTGAGACCTGGCTACTCCAGCCTGCATTCCTTTCCCTCGGGAAGGAGGGCTGCGATCAGCACGGATTGGCTTGCTGACCGTTGCCAAGGAGAAGATGAAGAATGGGTCGTTTGTTGAATAAAGCCGTGCCAGCTGTGCTGCTTTCCTTGGTGGTGTTGACTGGTTTGTACCTGAGCCTGCAGGTGTACCTTTCCGGGCAATCGCTCGCGGCTTTTTCCCTGGTGGCATTCCTGGGTGTAGCGGTCTACGTGTACACAGCAAGCCGCGCCTACAACTACCGCTACTTGTTCCCGGGCCTTGTGGCGGTATTGCTCTTCGTCATTCTGCCCATCGCGATCAATTTTTCGATCGGTTTCACGAACTACAGCTCCAAACACATATTGAGCTTTGATCGCGCCACGGCCTATTTCCTCGACCAGACTTATACCGTCGAGGGCAATACCCTGGCATTCACGCTGCATCCAGATGGCACGGCTTATCGTATTCGCCTGGAAGCCGAAGATGGCAGCGTATTTCAAACACCACCGCTGACTTTGCAGGAAAAGCCGATTGAAGTCTCCGCCAAGCCTGTGGTTGCGGGGGATGCGCCATTGGCCGACGCGGCAGATACCCGCACCTTAATTAAGAACCTGAAAGCGCTGAAGCTGGTATCGATACATCTGCCTGATGGAACAGTGGTCAGTGCCTCGGGTCTGCGTGAATTCGCACCTGTCCGCAAGCAGTACATCAAGGCAGCGGATGGCAGCCTGGTAGACCAGCAGGATGGTTCTGTCCTACGCCCCGATATGGAAGCTGGCTTTTACAAAAATAGCGCAGGCGAGGCCATGCAGCCTGGTTTCACCACCAGTGTCGGGTTTGCCCATTATGTGCGTATCTTCAGCGACCGGGCACTGAGCGAGCCATTGGCGCAAATCTTCATCTGGACCGTTGTTTTTGCCGGCCTTACCGTACTGTTCGCATTTTCAATTGGCGTTGTGCTTGCCGTTCTGATGGGTTGGGAAGCGCTGACCGGGCGCGGGCTTTATCGCATATTGCTGTTTATTCCCTACGCCGTACCGGGGTTTATTTCCATCCTCGTCTTCAAGGGCCTGTTCAACGAGAACTCCGGTGAAATCAATCTGGTGCTCAGCCATTTGTTCGGTATCAGTCCCAACTGGTTCACCGACCCGTTCCTCGCCAAGGTCATGCTGTTGGTTGTGAACACCTGGCTCGGTTTCCCTTACATGATGCTGCTTTGCATGGGGCTCATCAAAGCGATTCCAGCTGATCTATACGAGGCGTCGGCGATTGCCGGAGCTGGGCCGTTGACCAACTTCTTCAAGATCACCCTGCCGCTGATTGCCAAGCCGATGACACCGCTGTTGATTTCGGCATTTGCTTTCAATTTCAACAACTTCGTCATTGTCGCGCTGCTGACCGGTGGCCGGCCGGACTTTCTCGGTACCAAAATCCCGGCAGGGACGACCGACGTGCTGGTTTCCTATACGTATCGGATCGCCTTTGAGGATTCCGGCCAGGACTTCGGCCTTGCTTCGGCCCTGTCGACTGTCATCTTCCTGATGGTGGTGCTCCTGTCCCTGGTCAATATGCGCATCAGCAAGACCAATACAGGTGAGTCGGCTTAATTTTTTCCCCGCTATAAGAAGCGGACGGATCTGGAGTTACAAGCATGGCAGTCGTACTCGATAAGTCACACCGTTGGCGCGTCATCGCGGCTCATGTCGGGCTGATCAGCTTTATCGCGCTGACATTGGCACCATTTCTGATGTTGGTGTCGATCAGCTTTCGGCCCGGTAACTTCGCAACCGGGGAGTTGATTCCCAGTTCGATCAGTCTCGACCATTGGAAACTGGCGCTTGGTATTTCATACCAGGGACCGGATGGGCAGTTGATTGAGCCAGACTTCCCCGTACTGGGCTGGCTGTGGAATTCGGTGAAAGTGGCTGGACTGTCGGCACTGATCGCGCTATTGCTTTCCACTACTTGCGCCTATGCGTTTGCGCGCATGCGGTTTGCTTTCAAACAGCAGCTGATGACCTCCTTGCTGCTATTGCAGATGTTTCCCTCTGTACTTGTACTTGTCGGTATCTATGCGATTTTCGACCGGATAGGCGCTTATGTACCCGGTTTGGGCATCAACAGCCATGGCGGTTTGATTCTGGCCTACACCGGCGGTATTGCGCTGCATATCTGGACGATCAAGGGTTATTTCGAAACGATCCCGATGGAGATCGAAGAAGCTGCCAAAGTAGATGGTGCATCGCCATTCCAGGCTTTCCACCATGTCTTGCTGCCGATGTCGCTGCCTATTCTGATGGTGGTGTTCATCCTGGCATTTATCAGCAGCATCAATGAGTACCCTATTGCCTCGATTCTGGTGCAAAGCCAGGACCAGCTGACGCTGGCCGTAGGTTCAAAGCAGTTTCTCTATCCACAACATTACCGCTGGGGGGATTTTGCCGCTGCCGCCATTCTCTCCGGTTTGCCGATCACTGTCGTCTTCCTTCTCGCACAACGCTGGATGATCTCCGGCCTTACTGCCGGCGGGGTGAAAGGTTGATGACAATCAACAACACCTGGTCGGCTGATCGAGGGGATTGTCGCCACCTTGGCTATGATGCTCCCCAAGCCCCACGTGTTTCATGTACCGTGTTTGCCTATGCATTCGCACGTAGTAAAGCGGCCCACCGATGGCCGAAAACCATACTAAGCAGAACGCCGGAATGGCGTCGCCATCAACTCAAGTAATCAGGAGCAAACCCATGACTATCCGTGTTGCAATCAATGGATATGGTCGTATCGGCCGTAATATTCTACGCGGCTTGTATGAATACAATCGCCGTGGCGATTTCGAAATCGTCGCCATCAACAATATCGGCGAGATCGAAGTCAATGCGCATCTGACCGAATACGACACCGTACACGGCAAGTTCCGTGCGGAAGTCGGTTACAAGGACGACCATCTACTGGTGAACGGTGACCGCATCCGCTATCTCAGCGTGCGCGACCCAGCCCAGCTGCCTTGGAAGGACTTGAACGTTGATGTGGTGTTCGAATGTACCGGCCTCTTCACCAGCAAAGCGAAGGCATCAGCCCACCTGTCTGCTGGTGCAAAGAAAGTGATCATCTCGGCCCCGGGCGGTGAGGATGTGGATGCCACTATTGTCTACGGCGTGAATGACCACACGTTGAAAGTCACCGATACGGTTATTTCCAACGCCAGCTGCACCACCAACTGCCTGGCTCCACTGGTTGCGCCATTGCATGCTGCGTTTGGCATTGAAATGGGCTTGATGACCACCGTGCACAGTTACACCAATGACCAGGTGCTGACAGACCTTTACCACAGCGATCTGCGCCGTGCGCGTTCGGCAACCCAGTCGATGATTCCGACCAAGACCGGCGCCGCGGCAGCTATCGGCTTGGTCATCCCCGAACTGGCTGGCAAGCTCGATGGCCTGGCGGTACGCGTGCCGACCATCAATGTCTCTCTGGTCGACTTCGTCTTCACAGCCGGCCGCGATACGACGGTGGCGGAAGTCAATGATGTACTCAAGGCTGCAGCTGCCAGCAGCAAGAGCGGCATCCTGACCTATGTGACCAAGCCGCTGGTTTCGATCGACTTCAACCATAACCCGGCATCAAGTAATTTTGATGCGTCGCAGACCAAGGTAAGCAATAAGCGCTTGGTCAAGGTGATGGCTTGGTATGACAACGAGTGGGGTTATTCGAATCGGATGTTGGATACCACCCTAGCATTAATGAACGCGAGCCGTTAAGAACCTGCAGAGTCTGCTGCGCGTCGGCGATACAGCGTTGAAAACCCCCGTGGAATGCTAATTTACTATTAGTAAATTCCGCTTCCTCGGTTGTTTTCGCCTTGTCTCACCTTAGCTCGCAAGACTTTGCACAGAGGCTCTGGGTCCAAGCTCGCGAATCTATCGCAAACCGAAACCTATAACTCTCTCGATAAACCGGCCAACAGGCCGGTTTTTTTATTGCCATGTCCGACAACGTATTGCCGCCGGGGCCGGCAAGCTTTGCCGTTTGCCGAGGTAGAACAGGGAAAAAGAGCGCAATGGTGGGGTGTAAATCCTTGGCACATAGCGTGCTTTAGGCTGGTTGACCGATGTCGCTGTACTCAACGAAGCCGACAAAAGCGAGCCTAGCCATGCTGTCCAACATCAATAGCTACTTTGCTTTCAACGAAACCGCGATGAAATTGCGTGCGACACGGCAGGAAGTGATCGCCAGCAATATCGCCAATGCGGACACCCCCGGCTACAAGGCACGTGATTTCGACTTTGCCGCCACGCTGAAAGGCGCTGGTACCGCTCAGCGCAACGCCAACATAAATATGAACCGTACAGATAGTCGGCATCTTGCAGGCAATGTCCACAACGAGCTGGAAGCCGCGCTGATGTATCGCAACGATGTGCAACCCTCGATTGATGGCAATACGGTGGATATGAATACCGAGATGAGCAACTTCACCGATAACGCATTGCGCTATCAGGCGAGCCTCACCTTCCTGCAACAACGGATCACCGGCCTCAAGACAGCCTTGCAGTCGCAATAACATCGGTTAGCAGAATAAGGAGCATTCCATGTCTCTCTTCCGCGTCTTCGATATTGCCGGCTCCGCCATGACAGCGCAGTCCATCCGGCTTAATACAACCGCCAGCAATCTGGCCAATGCCGAGAGTGCGACTAGCTCCACCGGGCAACCGTATCGTGCAAAGCAGGTGATATTCAGCGCCACCAAGCTCAGCGCACAGCAGCCCCAGGCCGTGGGCGTCACCGTTGCTGCCATATCGGAAGACCAGAGCCCGGCACGGCTTGTCTATGCCCCGCAGAATCCACTTGCCGATGCAACCGGCTACATTGCCATGCCCAATGTGAATGTGGTGGAAGAAATGACCAACATGATTTCAGCATCGCGTTCATACCAGACCAATGCCGACATGATGAATACCGCCAAGACCTTGGTGCAGCGTACATTGCAGCTGGGTTCAGTTTGATAAAGGGGAAGTGCGATGACCTCCATTACAACCATGTCCAACTCTTCCGACCTGTATGACCGCATCAATGCGGCCAACAAGGCCAGCAGTACAAGTGCTGGCACCAGCAAGGTCAAGAGCAAGGCCGAGGAAACGCAGGACCGCTTCTTGAAGCTCCTGATGACCCAACTGCAGAACCAGGACCCGATGAATCCGTTGGATAGCGCGCAAAGCACTACCCAGTTGGCGCAGATCCAGATGGTGACCGGTATTGATGAGCTCAATACCAGTATGGGTTCATTGTCGAGCAGCTATCAGGCCGGTTTATCGGTACAGGCCGCGGGCCTTGCTTCCTCGTTGATTGGCCATGAGGTGTTGGCGCCCGGGCAGAAGTTCAGCTTTGACGGCAATACCACGCGTGAAGCACGCGTCATCGTGCCGGAGGATGCTGGCCCCGTTACCGTATCGATCTACAACGCCAACGGCGTGAAGGTAGATGAAATCGCCCTGGGTGACGCCAAGGCGGGAATGAGTGAAGTGAGTTGGGACGGTATTGAAGAGCAAGGCAACAAACTGCCTGCCGGTACCTACAAGATGATCGCGCTCAGTACAGATGCAAAGGGTGTAAGCAGTGAGTTGAAGACTTACGTGCCCGCCAAGGTGGAGAGCATCGATTTGTCGGGCGGCAACCTGAAATTAACGGTTGTCGGCAATGGCAGCATGTCGTTGAGCGACGTTATCCGGATCAGCTGAGCCGTCGATCAGGATTTGCACCTAGGCGTTCGGGCAATACTTCAGGAGCAGTGCCATGGGATTCCAACAAGGTTTGAGCGGTTTGAACTCCGCCTCCAAATTCCTCGACGTAGTCGGTAATAACGTCGCGAATGCGAATACAGTTGGTTTCAAAGGGTCGCGCGCAGAGTTTGCCGATATCTACGCCAACACCCTGGCGGCTTCAAATGTACAGGTCGGTATTGGCGGCCGGACATCCAACGTGGCGCAGCAATTCAACCAGGGCAATGTCACAAACACCAACAACCCACTCGATATCGCTATTCAGGGAAATGGTTTCTTCAGGTTGATCGACCCGGCAGGCACCTACAGTTACAGCCGTAACGGCCAGTTCCAGCTCGACCGGGAAGGCTATATCGTCAACGGTGGCCAGAAGTTGGCAGGTTACGTGGCAAATAGCGACGGACAACTGGTTACCGGTGCGACGCCCACTGCCATCCAGATACAGACTTCAAACATTGGCGCCCAGGCGACAGGCGGGTCGACACTGGCCAATGCGGGCCTGAGCCTGGGTATGAACTTCGATGCGCGTAAACCCATCGTCACCCGGGGGACCAGCACCGTATCAATCAACGGTATGCAACTCAATAATGCCGCGGCGGTGGGGACAATCACGTCCTACCAGACCCGGGTAGCAGATTCGACAGGGCAGTTCCATACGCTTGACGTACAGTTGACAAAAGTGGCGGCCAATACATGGGCTGCCGCGACACGACTCGACGGTGCTGGCAGCTATACCTCGACAGCAACGCCACTCGTGTTCACACCTGGCGGACAACTGCAATCGGGTTCGACCCAGGCGGTTTCCTACCCGCTCAGCTCGCCGGCACCGGCTTACGGTACAACGCCTTTCAACTTCAACCTGAATTTCTCTGGTGCGTTGGAAACCGCCACGCCAACGGCCGGTACAGTAACGGTTAACGATACAGGCGCACAGAACACGACCATTGCGGTCAGCGGTTCCAACCTGGATGCGGCAGACCCCGTCGGCACACCGCACTCGTATGCCGGGCAGTTCCGTGACCCCAATGGCGTCACACATACCATCGACATCCTGCTTACCAAGGCCGCAGCCAATGCCTGGACGACCAGCTACAGCATCGACGGTGGCCCTGCGGTTACTACCGCGCCAAATGGTTCGGCACTGCCACCGCTGCAGTTCAATACCAATGGCCAGCTTATTGGCGGCTCACCCGTTCCTGCCAGCTTCACCTACCTTGCCAACGGTAGCCAGCCCGGCGGCAGCATGACCTTCAATATCAACCTCGGTGGCGTAACCCAGAATGCCTCTGCATTTACCGCTGGTATCGTGGAGACCCGCAGTACGCCACCGATCGTCGCGTCGGACCCAACCAGCTATTCCCACTCGACTTCGGCGACGGTTTATGACTCGCAGGGTGTTTCCCACACGCTGACCTTCTATCTCACCAAGGTGGCCGTGAACGCTTGGGAGGTTCAAACCAGTTTCGATGGCGGCGCACCCGTTACCCAACCTGGCTACGTCACATTCGATGCTTCTGGCAAGATGAACGGTGGCACGCAGTTTGCATATTCCTCGCCGGTGCCGTCGCCCAGCGGTGCGCAAACGCCACTGGCGTTTACCACTTACTTCACCGGCACCACGCAGTTCGGTAACCAGTTCGGGGTGAACAACCTGAGCCAGGATGGATATGCAGACGGCAACATCACCGGCTTGAGCATCAACAAAGACGGCATCATCCAGGGGCGTTACTCGAATGGGCAGAACCGTCTGATTGGCCAGATTACGCTGTACAACTTCGCCAATGTGCAGGGTTTGCAGCCTTTGGGCGACAACCGCTGGGCTGAGAGCTACGCCTCGAACCAGGCAAGGTTGGGAACACCAGGATCATCGGACTTCGGTACTTTGCAGTCAGAATCGGTAGAGGATTCAAACATTGATCTGACCAAGGAATTGGTCGATATGATCACTGCGCAGCGTACCTACCAGGCCAATGCGCAGACGATCAAAACGCAGGATTCCGTCCTGCAAACGCTGGTGAACCTGCGCTGAGCGGGAAGCGGCAAATAACGCCGGCAACGTCTGCCGACACCGCTCCCAGCTCCGGCGCCAAGGAGCGGTGAAAAATGGACAGACTGATCTACGTGGCCATGACAGCAGCAAAACAGGCCACCATGCAGCAAGCCACCGTGGCCAACAATCTGGCCAATGCCGCCACCCCAGGCTTCAAGCAGGAATTGGCCGCTTACCGCGCGGTACCCGCCGTCGGCGGGGTGGGCTATCCCAGTCGTTCCTTTGTCGTGGAGCAGACCACCGGTTCTGACTTCACTCCAGGCACATTGCAAACCACAGGACGCGAGCTTGACGTTGCCGTCACCACGGAAGGCATGTTCGCGGTACAGACAGGTAGTGGCGAGGCCTATACCCGCAACGGCAGTCTACAGATTGATGCAACCGGCCTGCTGCAAACCCGCGAAGGACTCCCGGTGCTGGGTGATGGTGGGCCGATTACGTTGCCACCAGACAGCATCATCACCTTCGGCAAGGATGGCACCATCAGTGCCGCCACGGTGGCCGACCCATCCCAAAGCAACGAAATCGGCCGCATGAAACTCGTCAAACCTGTCGAGCGGGACCTGGATCGCGGCAATGATGGCTTCTTCCGCCCGCGTGATGGCCAGCCTCTGCAACCTGATGCTTCGGTACAAGTGAGCAATGGCATGCTGGAGGCGAGCAATGTCAATTCGGTTGAGCAGCTGGTGAAAATGATCGATTACCAGCGGCACTACGACTTGCAGGTACGAATGTTGCAAACAGCAGACCAAAACGCGCGTGCCGCCGCTCAGATTCTTGCTGTAGGTTGATGTGGCCGGCAATAAACGACCGTAAGACAGGAAAATACCGGAAAGGATTGCCGCCATGATGCGCTCTCTGTGGATTGCCAAGACAGGCATGGATGCAATGCAGATGAACATTGATGTCGTCTCGCATAATCTGGCTAACGTCAACACGTATGGCTTCAAGCGCAGCCGTCCTATTTTCGAAGACCTTCTCTACCAGACCATGCGGCAGCCCGGGGGGGCAACCAGCCAACAAACCCAACTGCCGACGGGGTTGCAGCTGGGTACAGGCGTCAAGCCGGTTGCTACCGAACGCATCCACACACAAGGCAATCTGCAACTCACCGAAAGCCCGTTTGACGTCGCCATCAATGGCAGCGGATTTTTCCAGATTGAAATGCCGGATGGCACGATCGCCTACACCCGCGACGGCGCTTTTCAGCTGAATAATCAGGGGGTGCTGGTCACGGCAGAGGGGTATCCGGTATCCGGCAACATCACGGTGCCTCAGAACACGATCCGGTTTGGTATTTCGCGTGATGGGGTTGTAACAGCGCTGCAAGCGGGCCAGACCCAGGCGACCCAGATCGGCAATATTCAGCTCGCTACCTTTATCAATACCGCAGGTTTGCAAAGCGTGGGTGAGAACCTGTACCTCGAAACCTCCGCCTCGGGTGCCCCCCAGGTCAGCGACCCTGGCCAGAATGGGTCGGGGGTGCTGAATCAGCAGTATGTTGAAACGTCCAACGTCAACATCACAGAAGAGCTGATCAACATGATCCAGGCCCAGCGGGCGTTTGAGATCAACTCCCGGTCTATTCAGACCTCGGACCAGATGTTGCAGAAACTGACACAACTGTAGTCAGGCTAAGGTAGTTGCGCATATAGCGCATTTGCTTGGGCTATAACGCCAAACGGCAAGACAACCGCCAGGCAGTAAGCCAGCTTGCAATACCGGGTAACAGCGGCAACCACAGAATAGCCGCGGCCCGACAACCATGGCTCTGACAGGAGAAACGCCATGATCCGCTCTATCCTCCTTTGCGGCAGCCTTATGCTGCTGACTGCTTGCGCCAATTATCTGCCGCCCACTATCGTCAGCCAGCCAACCAGCTGGCACCCGGCGCCAGTTCAGCCGGTGGCCGCGGCTAACGGATCGATATTCCAGGCAGGCAGCGCACGTATGCTGCTGGAAGACCCGACTGCGAGACGGGCAGGGGATATTGTCACGATCCGTATCCAGGAGCAGGTCACTGCCAGCACAACCAGCGCCAGCAAAGCTGACCGAAGCGCGGAAAACAAGATTGAGCTGGGCACCAACTCCAACTTCTTCGACAAGCTGCTGGGTGGGCTTGGACTGGGTATCAAAGCCAGCAGCAAACACGATGGCAGCGGCACAGCAAACTCTCGCAATAGCTTCACCGGAGACATTTCCGCCCAGGTTGTGGACGTGTTGGCCAATGGTAATCTGGTTATCGCGGGTGAGAAGCAGGTCAATATCCGCGGTGAAGTCAGTTACTTGCGCATCTCCGGCATTGTAAGCCCTGCCGATATCACCACCGGCAATGTGGTATTGTCGACAAAGGTGGCCGAGGCCAGGATTGAAGAGGTCGGCAGCGGCACTGTAGCGACCGCTTCCAACGCAGGCTGGCTGCAGCGGTTCTTCTTCAGCGTCCTACCTTTCTAAGCTGATCATGCCTATTCGCCTAGCTATCCGTCTGCTGATCTGTTCGGTTCTGGTACTTGCCGGGCTTCCTGCACAGGCGCAGAAACTGAAGGAGCTGGTCAGTGTAGGCGGCGTACGGAATAACCAATTGCTCGGTTATGGCCTGGTAGTGGGCTTGGACGGCAGTGGTGATCAGACCAGTCAGACGCCTTTCACCACGCAGAGTCTGACCAATATGCTGCAGCAGCTTGGCGTTACGCTGCCTGCCGGCACCAAGTTACAGCTCAAGAATGTCGCCGCAGTAAGCCTCACTGCCAATCTGCCTGCTTTTTCCCGTGTCGGGCAGACAATAGATGTCGTGGTTTCATCGATGGGTAATGCAAAGAGCCTGCGAGGCGGCACGTTGTTGATGAGCCCATTGAAAGGAGCAGATGGGAAGATCTATGCCGTTGCCCAGGGCAATGTGATTGTTGCCGGTGCGGGTGCTTCAGCTGGTGGTTCCAGTACCCAGGTCAACCAGCTTGCGGTAGGGCGCATTCCCGATGGCGCAACGGTGGAGCGTGAAGTCCCGGGCGGTGTCGGGGCAGGGGATAACATCACCCTGGCACTCAGTAATGCGGATTTCAGTACCGCAAACCGGGTTGCGCAGGCGATCAATGCCAATATGGGCAGCAATACGGCGCGTGCGTTGGATGCCCGGACCATACAGGTCCGTGCGCCGCAGGACCCGGATGCACGTGTCCCGTTCATGGCCAAGATGGAGAACCTCTCCATAACACCAGAAGAAGTACTGCCCAAGGTGGTCATCAATGCCCGTACAGGCTCGATTGTGATGAATCGGACTGTAACCTTGGAACCCTGCGCTATCTCGCATGGCAACCTCACTGTCACCATCTCCGCAAGTAATGACGTTAGCCAGCCCAAACCTTTGTCTGGCGGCATAACCACGCCTGTTCAAAATGCCACGGTGGATGTCAAGGCAGAGAAGGGCGGTGTGACAACAGTTGCCAAGAGTGTCTCGCTCAACGACGTGGCGCGGGCGCTGAACAAGATTGGTGCTACACCGCAGGACTTGTTGGCGATCTTGCAGGCGATGAAGGCTGCGGGCGCGCTCAAAGCGGAATTGGAAGTCATCTAATTTAGCCCTTTAAGGTAGTAGTCTCACCCCTGTTAACCGCAATTAAGAAAACAAGGGGACTATGTCCCCTTGACCACCCAACTATATCTCCCCCGGCAATGCGATGAATACTGGCTTTGCAGTGTGCCGGTGATTCTTGCCGATGCGGCAAATTCTTGCCGCTCCACATCAAGCCAAAATCACAATTAATTAATTAAAATCAGCAGCTTAATTAATTGGCACAGTCCCTGCTGTTACCCCTTCGACGCATAGCCAATCGAACTGGGTAAAGCACCATGCAAGTTGCTAACTCCTCCGCCAATGCCTCCCTGAATGCCAAGCTGGCCATCGATGCCCAGGCTGTCGGCGACCTTCGCAGCAAGTTGTCACGCGACCCCAAAGGCGCAGCGCGCGAAGTCGCCAGCCAGTTCGAGAAGATGTTTCTCGATATGGTGATGAAGTCGATGCGGCAGGCCACCCCCAAGTTTGATGAGCTCCAAAGCGATACGGTCAGCATGTTTCAAGGCATGTATGACCAACAGCTGTCGCAAAACCTCACTGCCGGCAAAGGGCTTGGTCTGGCCGACATGATTGCGGCACAGATAGAAAAGATGACAAATAGTGCTGCGCTGCAAACCCCATTGAAGCGTCCAGCCAGCTCCACCTATGGCTCCCAGACCATTCAGGCAGGCACTGCATCTCCCACTACCAATGTCAGCGCTGATGAGTTTGTGGCCACGGTAGGCGCTGCCGCGGTCGGCACAGCTCAGGCCATGGGGCTGTCACCCCACCTGATGCTGGCACACGCTGCACTGGAAACCGGCTGGGGCAAGAAACCCATCACCGACAGTGCTGGCAACAACACCCACAACCTGTTCGGTATCAAGGCCGGCAAGGACTGGAAAGGCCGGACTGCCGACATCGTGACGACCGAATACGTGGAAGGCAGAGCACAGAAGCGGGTTGAAACCTTCCGTGCCTACGACAGCTATGCCGATGCCTTCAGTGATTACGGTCAACTCCTGGTCCGACGCTATACCGATGCCGCACAAGCCGGCACGAATGCCAAGGTATTCGCCAAGGAGCTGCAAGAGGGCGGTTATGCAACCGACCCCAGCTACGCAAGAAAACTGGCACAGGTGGCCGAACACCCAGCGCTGAAGGCTTATCGCGCAGCAGCTTGAGACAAGCAATTTGACACACCGGAAAACAAGGTGGGGGTAGGAAATCATGGGCAACAGTATCTACGGCATCGCAGTATCGGGCCTCAATGCAGCGCAAGTGGCACTCAACACCGCCAGCCACAACATCGTCAACGCCAACACGCCAGGCTACAACCGGCAGACGATGAAGCAAGCGGCAATGCAGCCTAACCCTACAGGGGGCGGCTTTGTCGGGCGTGGCGTTGAAATCACCGGCATCAGCCGGATTTACGATGCATTCATCGGCCGCCAGGTACAGATCGCCAAGGCGCAGGATGGTTATCTGAGCAGCCAGCTGTCGCATCTATCTGACCTGGACAACCTGATGGCCGACCCATCGGCAGGCTTTTCCCCCTCCCTGCAGGACTTCTTTACCGGTGTGCAGACGGTTGCCAACAGCCCCAAGGATGTATCAGCCCGTCAGTCACTGCTTGGTTTGGCGCAATCGATGATCACCAAGATGCATACGGTGAACGAGCGTATGGCGGTGCTGCGAGAGGACGTGAATACCGAGATCACTTCCTCGGTGTCAAACATCAACTCGATCACGAACCAAATTGCCGCACTGAATGATCAGATCATCCTGGCTTCCGGCTCTGGTGATGGGAATGCGCCAAACGACCTGCTTGATCAGCGCGATCAGCTCGTCAAAGACCTGAATGGCTATGTGAAGTCGACAATCATCAAACAGTCCGACGGCAGCTACAACGTATTCATCGGTAACGGTCAGAATCTTGTGGTGGGTAGCCAGTCCTTCACCCTGGGAGCGGTTGCTTCGGCTGACGATCCATCCCGCCTGGAAGTGGCGTACCAGCAGTTCGGCGCCACGATCACGATTCCGGACAACCTGATTACCGGCGGTTCCTTGGGGGGCGTACTGGAGTTCCGCACCAAGGCGTTGGATGAGGTGCAAAATTCGCTCGGCCGTGTTGCTGTCGCACTGGGGCAAACGGTGAACGATCAGCACCGTAGAGGCCAGGACCTGAACGGCCAGTATGGTGGCAATCTTTTCCAGTTCCCGGTCGAACAGATCAATGCGCAATACAACCTGGGTGCGAATAGCCGCACCATGACGGCTGAATTGGCTTCCGCCCTGCCATTTATTGAAAGCGACTTCAATATCGCCTTTGACGGGACGAACTATACGATTACCCGTATGACCGATAGCCAGTCCGTTACGGTAGCACCCGCTGCCATCCTGGCAGCTGGTGGTCAGCTGGCATTTGGCGTGCGCTTTCAACTGAGCGGCAACCTCGCTGCGGGTGAAAATTTTGGTGTGAGCTTCAGACCCGCCGCTTCGCATATTCTGCCCAGCTCGAAAAATGCCGGTAACGCGGATTTGCAGGTGTCCATCAGCAATGTGAGCGCACTTACCAGTAGTGACTATGAACTCATCGTCGACAAGGTGGACGACCCCAGCACCGTAGGGGTATTGGAAGATTCCTACCGCATTGTGCGCAAGAGCGATGGCATGGTCACCAATATCAACGGCACACAGTGGGCAACGCCTCCGGTGGTGGTTGACGGTCTGGAATTCCGGCTCAACAGTGGGACTTTCGTTGCCGGTGACCGCTTTACCATTCAACCTACACGGGACTTTGCCGAGAACATGTCCGTTATGGTTACCGACACGGCAAAAATCGCCGCGGCAGCACCTATCCGTACCTCGGCAGATGCAGTCCGCATTGTTACCTCTGTGCCAACCACCAATACTGGTACAGGTACGCTCACCGCCGTCACCAACTCGTTGAACTCTAATGGCGGTACTTCGGCCAAGAAAATCGAAATCGTCTTTACTAGCGCGACCTCTTACGATGTGCGCGATGCGAGCACCGGTACCGTACTGGCAGGTAACCAGACCTACGCCGCTGGCGGCAACATTACCTACAACGGCTGGACTGTGCAGATATCGGGGGCACCGAATGCAGGGGACCGATTTGTTATCGAACCTCGTCGGAATACCGGTAGTGGGGCGATCTCCGCAGGCGTTGTCAATTCCGCACCCGTGAATATCAACCTCAAGAACCCGGTTGCCGTGCAATTTGTTTCCTCGACCAGTTATCAATTGGTCGACCCTACCAACGGGACAGTCTTACAGGCTGCTCAAGCTTATACATCGGGCTCCAACATCAGCTTTAACGGCTGGAGCGTCAAGGTAAGCGGTGTACCTGCAACAGGCGACACCTTTCTGATTGAAGCCAATACCGGTGGTACGGCAGATGCTCGGAATATGTTGGCGCTGGGGCAGTTGCAAACCGCCAATACGATGACAGGTGGCACCACCAACTTCCAAGGGGCCTATAGCAAGATGGTTGCCGATGTTGGTGTGCAAACCAACCAGGTCAAAATCAATCAGAAAGCCCAGGCTTCGTTGTTGCAGCAGGCTGAAACCAAGCAACAACAGGTTTCGGGTGTGAACCTCGATGAAGAAGCAGCAAATCTGCTCAATTTCCAGCAGGCATATCAGGCTGCAAGCCGCACGATTCAAATTGCGCAAAAGGCATTTGAAGAAGTATTGAATATTGGTCGTTAATTAGTACGGTCGTTTGTTAGTGTCCGCGGGGGTAAAACATCATGCGTGTCTCCAGTAATATCATTTACCAGCAGAGTGTCTTTAATCTGGGCAATCGGCAGTCTGATTTGACCATCTTACAGAACCAACTCTCTACGGGCCGCCGTATTCTCACCCCCTCCGACGATCCGGTAGGTTCAGCGCGTTCACTCAATCTGCAGCAGTCCACCTCTCAGAATGAGCAGTACATCAAGAATGTACAGTATGGGCGGGGAGCGCTGTCGTTGGCCGAAGGCAACCTGCAGCAGGTGACCAGCATTATTCAGGATATCCAGAAACTGGCTGTGCAATCGGGCAGCCCAGCACTGACCTCCGCCGAAAAGAAAATGATCGAGGCAGATGTCCGAGGTAAATATCAGGAACTGATCAGCCTTGCTAATACAACAGATGGTAATGGCTTGTATTTGTTCTCGGGTTATAAAGGCGATACCAAGCCATTTAATGAATTGGCTTATGGCAACGTACGCTACGACGGTGACCAGGGACAGCGTGAGGTCCAGATTTCACCATCCCGCCAGATTCCTGTTTCAGATTCCGGTGCGGACATATTTGTTAAAATCAATGACGGAAACGGTACCTTCACCACCACCATGAACGGTAATGCAGGTGGCGCCAATCTAGGCACCGGGGTAATCAGCCCAGGTGTGGTCACCGACCCGGTAAAATGGACCAATACCAATAATAGAGAACGCTATCGTATTCAATTCCACGTGGTGCCAGACCCGGTAGACATTACCAAGACCATTACCAATTACGACATTATTGATAATGACACCACATCGGCGAACTACAACCGGTCCATGATTGATGGATATAACTATACTACCGGGTTGCCTGCAGGTGGCCGTACCGATACCGTTGCTACCCCCAATGCTTATCCACGCCAATATACATCGGGTAATGACATCCTGTTTTCACAGCAAATTGGTGAAGCAACACCGTTGTATGCCAATTGGGACTTTGGTGCAAAACTTTCCGTAGAAGGGGTGCCTAAAGATGGTGACAGCTTTAAATTGGAACCAAGCAAATTTCAGGATATATTCACCACCATTGGGGACTATGCCTCTGCGCTGACAAGTTATGCGAATAGTTCAGTAGGGGGGGCGACTTTCCAAAATCAGCTGAATACGCTGCTGTCCAATATGGATAATACCCTGAATAAGATATTGACTGTACAAGCGAATATCGGTGCGCGGATGAATGAAATAGATTCAACCGAAGGCACCAGCAGTGATTTGAATGTACAATTCAAAACAACCATATCCAAACTTACTGACTTGAATTATGTTTCAGCGATCAGTGATTTTTCGCTTACCCAGACTTATCTGGAAGCTGCTCGCAAGTCATTTTCTTCAGTGCAAGGCCTCTCCCTGTTTCAATATATAAGTTAGTTGTCGCTGTCATTTATCACTGAAGAGCCAGAGTGCATGTCGCAATCTGGCTTATTCTTTTAGCTCTAGGAATGGGTGCTCTCATCGATTGAGTACGCCCATTCACACCATCAATCCGGCCACTTATCGGAATTCAGCCGTATCCAAGAGTAGGTGTTATGAGGTAAAGGCCCTGGCTCACAAGTCCTTGTACACCTGTCTAGCCTTAACTCCCAGAAATGTCCGTTGCGGATTTCCCTCGCAGTCACGAAGCTCTAATCTGGTATCGTTCGGGCTCGGCAAGATGATGGTGCCTCTATTCCGTATTTTTGCAAGATCGTGGCAGCATTTATCTCCTCTCCTTTTTAATTTCCCCTGCATTGGTAATCCATTCTGCTTACTTTTTTGAATTCTTGGCAGTAAGTTACTGAATTGATTTGCACGTTAACTATTGCAGTTGTACTTTAATCTGCAATTTACGTTCGAAGAAGACCAATCAACCCCTTTGGAGATTTTTATGGAAGCATGGATAAGACTGGTTATTGACCCTATCAATACTTACTTGTGGGGTTATATATTGGTCTATTTGTTGCTGACGGTGGGCGTATTTTTTACATTTCGCTTCGGTTTTCTGCAATTTCGTTCACTTAAACGTTCAATGCAGGTAGCATTTATTAAGGCCAAACCGGATGAAATCAGTCCATTTCAAGCTTTTGCCATTGGGTTGGCCAGTCGTGTAGGTACCGGCAATCTCGCGGGTGTTGCCACCGCCATCAGCCTGGGTGGCCCAGGTGCAGTCTTCTGGATGTGGTGTACAGCACTACTGGGTATGTCTTCTGCATTTGTTGAAGCCACATTAGCGCAGATCTTTAAAGTACGTAATGAGGATTCGACCTTTCGGGGTGGACCTGCTTATTATATTTCGCAAGGACTGGGTTCCCGCACCTGGGGCGTGCTATTTGCAATTAGCCTGTTAGTGGCATTTGGCTTTTCATTCAATGCGCTACAAAGTAATTCTATTAGTGATGCATTGCATACAGGCTTTGGCATTACGCCAATTGTTTCAGGGGGTGTAGTAACCGTATTAACTGCCCTGATTATTTTCGGTGGGGCAAGGCGCATCGGTAAAGTTGCCGAATGGCTGGTGCCCATCATGGCGGTACTATATTTATTTGTTGCGTTTTACGCGCTGATAACGAATTTTGCCCAAATTCCCGATTTATTCCGCCTGATCATTACCAGCGCATTTAACGGCCAAGCTGCTGTAGGCGGTGTGGCTGGGGCAAGCATAAAAGCTGCGATGGAGATGGGTGTAAAGCGTGGCTTGTTCTCCAACGAAGCCGGTATGGGGAGTGCTCCAAATGCCGCGGCCTCGGCTTCAACGTCGCACCCAGCTAATCAGGGACTCTTGCAAATGCTAGGGGTGTTTATCGATACCTTCGTTATTTGCAGTGCAACGGCATTTGTAATTTTACTATCAGACGCTTATGTACCCGGTAGCGGCGTCAAAGGCGCAGCATTAACCCAGGCGGCGGTGGGTTTTCATATTGGCAGTGCGGGCGCAGGGTTTATGGCAATCGTGATCTTCATGTTTGCTTTTACCTCAATCTTGGGGAACTACGCCTATGCAGAAAGCAATATGAACTTCATTTGTGAAAACAAAAAAGTGCTGACGATATTCCGCTTGCTGGTACTGCTAATGGTATTAATGGGTTCTGTCAGTAGCTTGCCATTGGTATGGGATATTGCGGATGTCTGCATGGGGATGATGGTCATCATCAATCTGGTCGCGATTTTATTCTTGTCCAAATATGCCGTAGGTGCTTGGAATGATTACCGTGAGCAGCTTAAAGCAGGCCAAGAACCCATATTCAAGAGTAAGAGTATTCCCGGCCTGGACTTGAAATTACAAGACAATTGCTGGCACTGATAGATTGCTATCCATTGCATAAGGGTGGTTGAAAAACCAGACTGCATTCCTTTAATAAATCGGGCCGCTTGTATTCAAGCGGCCCGATTTATTTTTATTTACACGCTTCTCAGCAGTCAACCAGAGTGATTTCTAGTATTGAACCTGCACAGCTTCCATACCAAGGTCACTACGCAAGGAGGCCAACAATTCGTCACGCAGCGTTACTTTCCAGCCGTCCCCTAGGGCAATAGCACAGCTTGCCTTGTCGCTACGGTATTGGATACGTATCGGGCAATCGCCACCCCGATAGGGATCAAGCAGACACCGGAGATGCGTCGCATCTGCGCGGCTATTTACGCCCAGATTCAACGCCTTGGCGAAGCGACTGCGGGCCTCGGCAAGGTCCAGCACACGGTCTGCGATAATGCGCAAGCCACCGCCACCACCGTAGCTGTCCTCGCTCACCTTTACTTCCATCACCGCCAGCGTATCTTCGCGCAATGAATTTCTCGCTGCTTCCAGTGTTTCGGCATAGACCATCACATCACGCTTGGTCGTTGCATCATCCAGCGTAACGAAAGCGATCTTGCCACGCTGGCCGATCTTGGTGCGAATCTCCAGCACGATACCGGTAATCCACTGCGTACTCTTGTTGGGCGCCAGCCTTGCCAGCTCCGTCTTCACAAAACCACGTACGAACTTCGCCTGCGCAGTAAATGGGTGACCGGACAAATAAAAACCGATAGCCGTCTTTTCTTCGGTCAACTGCTGGGCTTCAGACCAACGATCCACCACTGCCAGCTGCATGACATGTTCGGGCTCGGGTTCGAAGGCATCGAATAGACCACCTTGATTTACGTTGGCCGTAGCTTGCTCGGCTGCTTCCAATGCCATGCTCACGCTGGCGAGCATACTGGCGCGGTGATCACACAGGCTGTCGAACGCACCACCACGGATCAAGGCTTCGATCACCCGGCGATTGACGATGCGCTTGTCTGTCCGGTGGCAGAAATCAAACAGGTCCTTGAAGGGACCCGATGTCTGCCGGACAGCGATAATGTGTTCAACCGCTGCCTCTCCTGTACCCTTGATGGCACCGAGTGCATAACGGATTTCATCGCGCGATACTGGCTGGAAGCGGTAAACGCTGTGGTTTACATCGGGCGGCAGAAACTTGAGCTTGTTGAGAACACAATCGTCGTAGAACACCTTGAGCTGGTCGGTGTTATCCAATTCAGTTGACATGGTGGCGGACATATAAGCCGCGCAATGGTGTGCTTTCAACCATGCCGTGTGGTACGCCACCAATGCATAGGCCGCCGCGTGCGATTTGTTGAAACCGTAGCCAGCGAACTTCTCCATATAGTCGAAGATTTCATTGGCCTTAGCCTCAGGGATCGCCTGCTTGGCTGCGCCTTCAACAAACATGGCCCGTTGGGCGACCATTTCCTCAAGCTTTTTCTTACCCATGGCCCGGCGCAACAGGTCGGCGCCACCAAGACTGTAGCCGCCGCAAACCTGAGCGGCCTGCATTACCTGCTCCTGGTACACCATGATGCCGTAGGTGGGTGCCAATACTGGAGCCAGCAGGGGGTGTAGGTATTCGAATTTCTCGCCGTGCATCCGGCGGATAAAGTCGGGAATCAGGTCCATGGGGCCTGGCCGGTACAAGGCTACGAAAGCGATAATTTCTTCAAACTGCTTGGGTTTGGCATCCACCAGCATTTTCTTCATGCCGGTGGATTCAAACTGGAATACCGCGGTGGTATTACCTGCTGCAAAAATCTTGTAGGCCTGGGCATCATCGAGCGGGAGCTTTGAGACATCAATGTCCTCGCCGCTGACCTGTTTGATGTACTTTTGCGCAAGCTCGATGATGGTGAGGTTACGCAGCCCCAGGAAGTCGAACTTCACCAAGCCGACCTGTTCCACATCGTCTTTGTCGAACTGGGAAACCGGTGAAGCACCTTCGCCGCTGGCGATATATAACGGGCAGAAGTCCGTCAGCTTACCGGGCGCAATCAATACCCCACCGGCATGCATCCCGATGCCGCGGGTCAAATCCTCCAGCTTTAGCGCCAGTTCCAGTAGCTCACCGGCATCCTCCGCCTCGATCAATTCACCGATTTGCGGCTCCGCCTCCATGGCCTTTGCCAAGGGCAGGGGTTTGTTGGCTTCCAACGGAATCAGCTTGGACAACTTGTCGCAAAGGAAGAAGGGGAGATCAAGCACCCGGCCGATATCACGGACCACCGACTTAGAGGACATGGTGCCAAACGTGGCGATCTGGCTCACCGCTTCTTCGCCGTACTTCTGTCGAACATATTCGATTACCCGCCAACGGTTCTCCTGGCAGAAGTCCACGTCGAAGTCGGGCATCGATACCCGTTCGGGGTTTAGAAAGCGCTCGAACAGCAGGGCGTATTTAAGTGGGTCCAGATCTGTGATGCTCAGCGAATACGCTACCAGCGAACCTGCACCCGAACCCCGGCCGGGCCCCACCGGGCAACCGTTGGCTTTACCCCATTTAATAAAGTCCGCCACAATAAGGAAGTAGCCCGGGAAACCCATTTTGATGATGGTGTCGCATTCAAACTTCAGCCGGACTTCATAGGTTTCTCGGTTGGCTTCACGCTCGGCCGGGTTGGGAAATAGCTGGACCAGACGCTCTTCCAGACCCAGTTTGGACTCATGGATCAGGAAGTCATCCAGACTCATGCCATCCGGAGTAGGGAAGAGCGGCAGGAAATTTTTGCCTAACACAATATGTAGATTGCAGCGCTTGGCTATCTCGACAGTATTGGCAAGGGCTTCGGGGATGTCTTCGAATAGACTCGCCATTTCGGCTGGCGACTTGAAGTATTGTTGTTCGGTATAGCGCTTTGGCCGGCGTTTGTCGGCAAGCACATACCCTTCCGCAATACAGGTTCGCGCCTCATGCGCCTTGAAGTCGTCCAGCTCTAGAAACTGAATGGGATGTGTAGCCACGACGGGCAAGTCGTGCTCAGTAGCCAGCTTCAACGAAGCTTGCACTACCATTTCCCAGCGTGGGTCGCCTGTACGTTGCAATTCCAGGTAGAAGTTCTGCGGAAAAAGTGCCTTCCACCATTGCAGGCGGTCAACGGCTAGCTCCTGGTTGCCATTCAAAATCGCCTGGCCGATATCACCAAGATGCGCACCGGAAAGCGCGATCAAATCTGCATTGCTTCCCTCGGCAATCCAGGCGCGCTTCAGCTCAGCCCTACCGCGGTACTGGTTGTGCCGATAACCCTGCGTAACCAATTCACACAACCTGCCATATCCATCACGATTACGCGCTAATAGCAGTGCACGGAAGGGTTTCTCGCGGTCCTCTTCGTTCTCTATCCATACATCAACGCCAACAATGGGCTTGATGCCACTGCCACGGCAAGTTTTGTACTGCTTGACCATGCCGAACAGATTCATCAGATCGGTCACCGCGAGTGCGGGGATGCCAAATTGCTTGGTACGTTGTACAGCATCATCGATGCGGACAATGCCGTCAGTGATGGAGTATTCGGAATGAAGGCGGAGGTGGATAAAGTTGGGGGAAGAATTCTTGATTGGTGCGGGCATCATGGACGAATTTTACTTCCCTCACGATGCGCGACCAAGCTAATTGAGGCGAATGACCAGATTATTTTCCACCTCGTGCTTCAAGCACTGTCTTCTTGTGTCACTCTCGCCTCAACAAACTGCCGCATTTCTTTCAGCATCACCAGCATCTCATCTTGGCTTGCTAGTCGTGTCCGCAGTTCGATCAATACAAGCTCCTGCTCCCGAAGTTGTGTGAGATATGCTTGTGTTGTGTCTGCTAGCGCTGCTTTTTCGCCTTCTTTCTGATTCAAACGTTCCGCCCATTCCGCCTGGATTTTCTCGGCTTCCAATGTATTCTGCTGCAACTGGATGCTGTGTGTTTGCTCAATCCGTTCCACTTCAGATTCCACGCGACCTAGATCTTTCCTTACTGCAGCCAGTTCCGCGGTTTCCTTGGCCAGCGTCTGATATAACTGTGTCAGCTCATTTTGTTTAACTACCAGCGTCTGGTTTAGCGTTCGGGCCTCCATCTGCAACTGCTGCAGTTGATGTTCGTGGCGTCGCTGTTCCTGTTCTCGTTGCTCTTTGACGGACTGCCGGTAGTGTTCGAGAGCATCCCGCGCATGGGTGTGCTTCTCTTCAAGCGACTGGCGATGTGCTTCGTTATCTTTTAGCCGCTCGTTCAAACCTGCTACTTTTTGCGACAGCTGCATATTGGCTGTCTTCTCTTCTGCCAACACACCGCTGAGTCTCATATTTTCTTCCTTCTCGCTTTGAAGCGCTGTTTCGGCTTGCTGCGTACGGCTGTTCAGTACTTCGACTTCCGTACGTAATTGCATCAACCTCACCTCCTTTGCTTGCAATTCAGCTTCGTACTGCTCGCGAAGCTCAACCACTTGCCTATCAGCCTCGTCCTTCAGCTGTTCCGCCAAGCGGCTTGCAAGTGACTGAATGGCTTCACTGATACCCGCATCTCGATTTGGTCTATCACCTTCTTCCTGTGCCAACTCACGTAAGTAGCGCTGAATAGTCGTTTTGGAGCCTGTATTGCCGAGCTCTGCGCGTACCGCATCAATCGATGGGTTCCGCCCTTGGGCCGCCAACCTATCCCTGGCGTTTTCGATATCAGCCTTCGATACACCACTTCGTGCCATGCCAGCTTCCTTTGTTTGATACCATTTTACGTATTATGTAATTACGTAAAAAAATTAGCCAGATTTGGATCAATATTTTGAAAGATCACTAGCGTGATAATCACGAATTATCACACTCAAGGTGGTCAAGTAGGGGCACTACAGAAGGAGGCGGTACGTATGAACAGGGCAGATATCAAATGCGCCGAAAACAAAGAACTTGTTCAGGATCTGTCACGAGCAGCTGTCAGCAGGGTACAGAGCAGCGCAGAAACCGGAATGTACGTGGGTACATGAGGATTTCGAGCAGCACAATAAGCCCTGATCACAGCTACACAGTGAGATCGTGAACAGGTTCTAAGGGTGAAGAGAGGGAAGGGAGATATCTGAAGAAAACGACTTTGGCTGTACCGGCTAGGTATGGGTACATCACTTCTTTCGCTTGTTTGGGCCGATGGCATCCCATTCTCGACGTACTTCATCGTAATAAGTCTGTAAACCATAACGAGCCCAGATCTGTCGAACTGACTCTGCAAAGACGCCCTCCGACAGCACCTTACGTAACTTAGTCGCCGTAACAGGCATGATTTGGTTGTTGCATGCCACCCAACGCTCAAAACGAGCAAGATTGAACACCCGCGTCACCGCGGGTGTATCAGTCAGTTCCGGTAACGTATCGCTCAGTAAAAGATCGAATCGGTTGGCAATCAGCATGGATACCCCTCTGCTGGCTTGGCTAAGCGGCTCGTAAGTGATACCTGCAATGTCCAGCGCATCACGTACTTCGGCGATATCAATCGCACCGATGCGATAGCGACGCAGATCTTCGATATTGTTGAGCCGCCCTATTTTGCCTTGCTTAGCAAAGACGGAAATCATAATGGGTGCGACACGCCCCAGGAAGATCAAGGTTTCTGCCGATCCTGGTGAGAAATTCACTGCCAAGCCGCAGGTGTTTGGCTGTCTTTCCAATAGCTGCAAGAGTCGTTTGGTTGGCATGGCCACATAGTGGACTTCGATACCCTGCTGTCGAGCAAGCACCGCAAACGCCTCTGCATAAGGGCCTGTCAACGAACCTTTCTGTTCCACCAAAAACGGCAGGTATGTTTCGCCATACACCTCCAGGCGTTCCGCAGCACAAGCCGTTCCGCTGTAAAACAGTACAAAGGCTGCCAGTATGAGAGCGTATGAGATGAATGCCTTGATCACTTGCGCTTAATCAGCTGGACGGGTGTGGCGATAATGTTAGGTAGCGATTCTTGTGTAACACTCCTAGACAGCGCTTTGAGCACTAAATCTAGCGCGTATTCCGCCTGCTTCGCAGGATATTGGTCAGCAGTCGCGATAATTCTCCCGTCTGCGATATAGGGACGAATGGCGGGAATATTGTCATAACCGGCAATAGCAACTTTGCCCTTCAAACCTAATGCCTCGACTGCTTTGACCGCACCAATTGCCATATTGTCATTGCCACAAAGTAGTGCGCGTATGCCGGGTTCGCCCTCCAAAAGCTCGTGTGCGGCTTTTTCTCCGCCTACCACTTCCCAAAATCCGGAACGAATACCTGCGACCTCCATACCTGCAGTGCGTAATGCCTCCCGATATCCATCACTGCGCGCTTTTGCGTTGATCGAACCGGGAGCACCTTCAATCAGCCCAATCTTGCTACCACCAGGTAACCCCTGCACCGCATAAGCACCTACGCTTTTTGCCCCATTGTAATTACTGGGCCCTACAAAGGGGACATTCACTTGTGCTGCAGCCAAGGCGCGATCATCCAACTTGTTATCCATGTTAATGACCAGTACACCAGCATTCATTGCAGTAATCAGCACTGGCAACATGTCGACTGAGTCAGCAGGTACTACAACCAAAGCCGAGGCACGTCTTGCAATCAGTTGCTGAACAATGGCTTCCTGACCCTTGACGTCAGTTTCTTCCTGAACACCCGACAATGCCAATTCGTATTCGTTGCTATGTTGCAGATAATGGGTTTTGGCGCCTTCAGCCATTTGCTGGAAGAACTCATTCCGCATCGATTTGAGCACAACACCTACCAAGGACTTGGTAGCGGGTGCGGCAAAAATTAAAGGGGAAAACGCGGTATAGAGTGCGACTTGGGTAAATCGACGTCTGTCCATCGCAATCTCCGTACACGATGCCAAGAAGTAGCGACCTATTCAGTAGTGGTTGATCGCTTCGCTTCATGACTATAGATCATGGAACGATGCCCACTTTGTTCTATAGAGTGAATCGGATTGGACATCTTTGCCTTTTGTCCCCAATCCGCAATCTGGCGGAATTAGACATTTAACCTTCGTATTTACTCTCTAACATATAAAGATGCGCTTTTGAACGCATGCCTGGATTGGTTCCGCTATGCCACCCAGCGCCTAAAGCCAGATGTTATGTAGAGGAGGAAACACGACATGGGTAACAGGCGTGGCTGCCGCCGCATACAGACCTATGCCAAGGACGCACATCAGGCAGCCCTGGAATTTCATGCGGGTGTAATGCAGGATGATAGCGAGCTTGTACTCTTTTTTTGCTCAAGCCGATATGACTTGGTTGTGCTGGCAGATGAACTGAATCAATTGTTCGGCTCAATACCTGTAGTCGGTTGTACTACCGCGGGTGAAATTGGTCCAAAAGGGTATCTCGACCATAGCCTGACCGGATTGAGCTTCCCCAAAGGCAGCTATGTGGCGGAAACCGGGCTACTAAGAAATCTAGATGACTTCAATTTGCCGGAAGGGCATTCATTCAGCCATCAGTTGGTAGAGCAACTTGAGAACCGTCAACCTGTCTTGCCGAATCGCTTCGGATTTCTATTGATTGATGGTTTGTCGATGCGGGAAGAAGTCGTTGCCTGTTCGATACAGAATGCACTAGGGCAAATTCCCTTGATTGGCGGTTCAGCGGGTGATGACTTGAAATTTGAACACACGCACTTGTTTTACAAGGGAGTATTCCATAGTAATTGCGCGCTTCTATTACTTATTGCCACATTGCATCCAATCCAGCCATTCAAAACTCAGCATTTCACTGCTACCAGTAATCGTTTTGTGGTTACGGCGGCAGACCCACCTAATCGCTTGATTTACGAAATCAATGGACGACCCGCTGCCGTGGAATATGCAAAGTTCATTGATGTTCCCGTAGATAAACTAAGTGCAGAGTACTTTGCCGCATCCCCTTTGGTATTACTGATTGATGGTGAGGAATATGTACGGTCAATCCAGAAAGCCAACCCCGATAACTCACTCACCTTTTTCTGTGCAATTGATGAAGGTTTGGTATTACGTTTGGCAAAAGGCGGGGACTTGACGCAAAACCTTATACAGACTTTCGAGCAAATAAAAGATGAAATAGGCAGTCTGCAATTGGTCCTTGGTTGTGATTGTATTTTACGCAATCTGGAATTATCACAAAGCCCAGCCAAAACTACGGCAGGCGACATGTTCAAAGAATACAACATGGTCGGTTTCAGTACTTATGGTGAGCAGTACCGTGGTGTTCACGTCAACCAGACTTTGACTGGTGTGGCAATCGGCTATGCCCATGAGGTTAAGAATGCGTGAAGTTAACGCCAGTACCTCTGTCAGTCCGGATTCTGCTGCGCAGGATGAAATCCTACGCTTGAATAAGATCATTAATGCGCTGACTAATCGTGTTGAACGAAGCATGAGTAACGATGGTTCTGAATTCAGCGTATTTCAAATGGCAGTCATGTTGGACAATGAGGTGCAAAAACGAACGCGTGAGCTTGAAATTTCGCTAAGGGAAAATGAACGCATTAACCGGGCACTTAATGATTCAAAGAGCCAGATGGTTGAGGAAATTCGAGAACGCCGACAAGTACAGGAAATGCTAGAAAAGCAACATGCCGAACAACAAATATTGATTCGGCAATTGGAAGAGGCGCAAAGTCAATTATTGCACTCGGAGAAACTTGCCTCCATAGGCCAGCTGGCTGCGGGTGTGGCACATGAAATCAACAACCCCATTGGTTTTATCAATTCAAATCTTGGCACCCTTCGTATTTATGTTGATAACCTGATGAAATTAATTACGGCTTACGAGAAAGCTGCCTCCTTAACTGAAATTAGTCAGGAAATGCAACATCGAATAACGGCACTACGCAAGGACACTGACTTCGAGTACGTGAAAGAAGATATAGGTACTTTAATCACTGAATCGATTGACGGCACGGCACGTGTTCGCCGGATTGTGCAAGATTTAAGAGACTTTTCACGTGCTGGTGAATCCGAATGGGAGACCGTAGATATCCATATCGGATTGGACAGTGCATTGAATGTAGTTTGGAATGAAATTAAATATAAAGCTGAGGTAGAAAAAAATTATGGCGTATTGCCATTAGTTGCCTGCCGATCTTCGCAGCTTAACCAGGTTTTTATGAACTTGCTATTGAACGCTGCACAAGCCATTCCAGACCACGGAAAAATCGTACTTAACACTGGATGTACCAACAACATGGTCTGGATTTCAATTGGCGATAATGGCTGTGGTATTGATTCAGATCTCATGCCCCGTATTTTCGACCCCTTCTTCACAACCAAGCCAATCGGCTCGGGGAAAGGATTGGGTCTGTCGGTTTCTTACGGCATCGTCAGCGAAATGGGGGGGCGCATAGAGGTCGAGAGCAGGCCAAATCATGGCTCAACCTTCACTGTTTGGATACCTGTTGCACATGGCCAATGAAATGGCACTTCACAAAATAGTTGAATCAAACGACACGATTAACACTACTAGGGATTCACATTTGTTCGATGAGCGAAATACCCAGATCACTGTTGCTGGTTGACGATGAAGCGGGAGTACTGTCGTCATTAAGCCGCCTGTTCCGTACGGATGGGTATGAAATCCTGCGCGCCTGCAGTGGGCAGGAGGGCCTGGACATACTGTCCAAGCAAGCGGTGTCGGTGGTGATTTCAGATCAACGTATGCCCGGTATGACAGGCGTGGAGTTCCTGCGCAAAGTGCGCGAGAACTACCCTAAAACGGTGCGTATTGTGCTATCCGGCTATACCGACCTGAAGTCCGTTACAGATGCCATCAATGAAGGGGCGATCTACAAATTTCTTACCAAACCTTGGGACGATACTGAGCTGCGAGCACTGGTAGCCGAGGCATTCACGTTCTTCGAAACAGTCGCTTACAACGAACAGCAAACTGCAGATCTGATCAGAAGTGCGCAGCTGGCGTCACAACACCTGGAGGAGGTTGTCTCTCATGCCAAGTCGACCGAGAAGCTGACCATGGCCATTCTGATGATGAGCCAGGAAGTGGTGGAGTTGCTGCCTTTACCCTTGCTCGGCGTGAGTCCAGACGGTGATATCGTTTTGGCCAATATGGCATCAGTTAACGGGTTTGGGCCAAAGGCTGCACTTGGCAATGCAGCACGCGATTGCTTACCGTCCGACGTTCTGGCTGCGCTGACAGATGAGATGTCCTCCGGACAAAGTCGCTATCTCCATACACAAGGACCAGAAGGCATTCTGCGGACGTACTACGTTGCCAAACTGGGACGTTGGTCACCGGCTGGTGGCTATCTGGTCATTGCCGAGGAGGCCGGGAAATGGAATCCCATCGGATAGAAGTCTTTCTGAATGAAGCCTCACAGCTACCCAGCAGCAAGAACATTGTCTGGGAGTTGATACGCCTGCTTAATCGCAAGGATGTAACCCCAGTACAGATTCTGGACATTCTGCACCGGGACCAAGGTGTCATCACTCGCTTGCTCCGGCTGGCCAACTCCCCATTCTTCGGTGTATCGCGGCAAGTAGGGTCCGTGCAGGATGCGATAGTGGTATTGGGCTTGATGAATGTGCGCCGCATTGCTATTGCCGCATCGTTATTGGATGGTAGCCAGGAGAACCTATACGGCTATTGGCGGCATTCCCTCAGAATTGCCAGCTTAAGTGAAGTGGTGGCGAGAAAAGCCGGTGTGTCGGCAGAGGCTTGTTTTCTCTGCGGCTTATTGCGCCATATCGGTTTATTGATCTTCCTGGCGCACGACCCGTCTTATAACGACAGATTGGTTCAAGCCCGGGCGGAATACGAAGCGCTGATATTGGTGGAACGAGAGAAATATGGTTTCGACCATATTCGGCTAGCTACTGTACTGGTGGATCGCTGGCACTTCCCCAGCCAGATCATCGAGGCCATTTCACTCAATTACTCAACACCACCCCAGCGCGTTTCCCTCGTATCGTTGACCAATCATATGGCAGACCTATGGGTAGAACAGGCAATTGCCAGGGATAAAGAAGCCGCCGACTTTGTTTTTCCAGACTGGCTATTCACTTCCCTGGCGTTGGATTTGGCAATACAGCCGATGTTGATCACAGAACTGCATACGGCAGATGAAGCAATCAGCCACTTACTGGCACTGAATTGAGTACAGTTTACGAAGCATCCATAGGCATTCCATACCCAATTTCTGACGCACGTAGGTTCTAATCCTCGTCCAGCAATATCTCCCCATTCGGTCCCCAATGCACTTTGGTTATACCCGGTGATTCCGCTTCAAGCTTGGCCAGCAATGCCTCGTGCTTGTTGATCAGCTCGCGTTCCTTGCGCACGGTATCAGCCAATTGCCGGTTTTCAATCAACAATCGACGAGTAGCAAAGCCTTGCAACAAGGTATATCGGAGCTCGTCCTCATGCCATGGCTTGGCCAGAAACCGAAATATCTGGGCTTCGTTGATTGCGGCAATCATGCCTTCGATGTCAGAGAAGCCAGACAGAATGATGCGCACTGCATCAGGTTGTTTAGTCTTGAAAAACAGCAGGAACTCGACGCCATTCATCTGTGGCATCCGGTAGTCGGAAATCACCGCTGCGTACGATTTGGTTTCCGCAGCCTTCAGTGCCTCCATCGGATCATCAAAACTGTCGATATCCAGCTGGATGAGCTGCCCTTGTTCATCTTCCAGACGGTTCAGGGTACGGCGCAGAGATTTGAGAATATTGGGTTCATCGTCTACGAGAAGCAGTGAATACATGGTGCTTTCTCCTACCAAGCAAGGGCCGTCGGTACGACCTCAGGCTGCCGGTTCTTCTTGTTATCTGTAGATGAACAAGGGCAAGGGTTGGCGGGCGCTGCGCTCGAACTGAAATATCTGCCCGATCAATCGCTCATCCAGCGCATGGTCTTTGGCCAGTAACAACATGCCATTCGCTGTATGCAGATCACGCGCCAATATCATGCCTGGCTTGAGCTCGGCACTGCGGACCGCAGCCTCTGTTGATACAGGCTCTGCCTCACCGCCAACGAGCAACTTGAACGCCTCGACAGCATTGGGGTCATAACGCTTGCCCGACTGAGAGATGATGACTTTGACCGCGTCCGAACGGTTCAAGGGATGTTCTTCAAGCGTACCGTTCTGCAGCGAGTCGAAGTCGTTCGCCACCGCGAGGATGCGTGCGCCGATAGGGATCCGATCGAGCGCCAAACCATCCGGATACCCCTTGCCATCGTACCGTTCGTGATGGTGGCGTATCATCAGCGAAGCTTTGGTCAGCTGTTCAAGCGCCATCAAAGCAGCCTGACCATTGACTGTGTGTTTCTCGAATTCAGCCCGGTCGGTCGAATTAAGCAGCACATAGGGCGTCTGGATCAGCTTGTCAGGCAAACCCAGCTTGCCGATATCGTGCAGCAGACCCGCCACCATAACTTCCTGTGCATCGTTATCGCTTAACCCCATCTCCTGAGCCATTTTCTTGGCGAGGTCCGCCACACGGCGAGAATGGCCGGCTATGGTGCCGCCACGTTGTTCGATCAGCGCGGTGAATACCTTGATGGAAGTCAAAAAGCTTTTCTTGAGGCTCTCGTGGGCTGTACTCAATAGCCCCATGGTGCGTTGTACTTCTGCAGTACGTTCGCGCACTTTTTCTTCGAGATTGCTGTTCAGGCTCTGCAATTCGGCATTCTGTTGCCGCACCAGTTTTTCCAGACGCTCTTTCTCATCACGCAGGGATTTAACCGCTAGTGCATCCCTCACCACACCTGTAAATTCCTCGTCATTCCAAGGTTTGAGCAGGTAACGGTAGATTTCGCCGCTATTGATGGCGCGTATGGTGTCGGAGAGGTCGGCGTGGCCGGTAAGGATGATGCGGACCGTATTAGGCCACTGACCTTTGACCTGCGTAAGCAGTTCTGCACCGCTTTGCTCGGGCATGCGCATGTCCGAGACTACGAGATCAATCGGTCCCTGCTCAAACAGCCCCAGCGCCTCCCTGGCGCTATTGGCTGTAAGAACGTTGTAGTTGCTACTACGGAACAACCGACGCAGGGACGACAGTATATTGGCCTCGTCATCGACAAACAGAATGACTGGTCTCGCGTCTGGGGCCTCTTGTTCTCTCTCAGATGGCGGCGTCGCTTCCATGTCAGATTGCTTCCGGGTACATATGCATGATGAGGTTTGCGCAGATATTAAAGATATGTCCTGCACCGGTAATTGCAAACCTTATGCAGGCTCAGCCACACTGACGATTAAGTAAATTAGCGGGTGGTTATTTTATATTCTGGGGAGACGTTATTCGTACCGGTATTTACCAGCTAACCATTTGGCTAAGGAGAGATAGAGGTTCAACTGTGCTGGTCTACAGTAATACATAGAGGCGAAGTCGACAGGTGTGGGTATTTTTCATTGTCTTTAATAAGTCTTTCTTATCGGGATATATGCACAAAGTAACGTCTTTAATGTGCCCAAATGCATTTAGACTTTTGTACTTTGTTTCTGCCTGATAAGCATTACCGATTACAGGACGTAGACAAATACCAAACGGTACAGCTCATGTAGCCAATGGACACCAGCCCAGGATCGGGGGAGGAAGATGAGTGACATAGAGAAATTACATGTGCTGCTGGTGGAGGATTCAAGAACCTATGCGATGCCCGTCAAAACATTTATCGAGGAAAAAGGGCACCGTGTAACGCTGGCTCGCTGTGGTGAGGAGGCAGTAGCGCATTTTCAGAAAGAATTGCCGGATATCATCCTGATGGATGTGATCATGCCTGGCATAGGTGGTATTGAAGCTACCCGGCAGATAAGGCGGATCAAGACAGACCGCTGGGTATCGATCATCATGATGACCTCGCTGGGCGGCAATGAGTCACTGATCGAAGGCCTGGAAGCGGGTGCTGATGAATACCTGATCAAACCGGTCCGTTTCGATGTACTGGAAGCACGTATTCGCGCATCGCAACGGGTTGCCAAGGTCCAGCGCTCTTTGCACGATGTCCGACAGCAATTGGTGCAAACAGAGAAGATGGCCTCCATTGGGCAACTGGCTGCAGGTATTGCGCATGAAATCAATAACCCGATCGGATTCGTATTCTCAAATATTGGCTCTTTGGAACGATACATGGCATCGGTATTCCAGATACTGGACGCGCATGAAAAAGTAGCCGAGACCCTGGCCAATCCTGAACAACGCGCACAATTAGCCAGTTTGCGCAAAGAACTCGATATTGATTTCCTTAAGGAAGATATTCCTGCATTGATTGCAGAATCAAAAGACGGCATATCCCGCGTCAAAAATATCGTGCAGGACCTTAAAGATTTTTCCCATGTGGACGATCGCCTGGACTTCCAATTGGCTGATTTACATAAAGGGATTGATTCGACGCTCAATATTGTCAGCAATGAAATAAAGTACAAAGCCGAGATTGTTAAAGAATACGGCGATATCCCCGAAGTCGAATGCGTTGCCGCCCACCTTAACCAGGTTTTCATGAATCTGGCGATCAATGCGGCACATGCCATGGGAGAGGGAAGGGGCAAGATCACAATCCGCACTGGGTGTTCCAAAGAGCGGGTTTGGATAACTTTTACCGATACGGGCTGCGGTATACCGAACGAAATACGTTCAAAAGTGTTCGATCCTTTCTTCACCACTAAGCCCATAGGGAAGGGTACTGGCCTGGGGCTATCGCTATCGTATGGGATCATCCAGAAGCACCACGGCACCATCGAAATAGAAAGCGAAGTGGGCAAAGGCACCACCTTTCTGATTTCGCTCCCCATTCGGCAAGCCGGTACCGATGCCACCCATTCCAAATGGTAGCGGCTTGTCTACCTTGGCTATTGCGACGGTGGAAGTCGTGTTGTGAGTACAGACATGGCGATGCCACCTACCGCCTTTGTCGACTGCGTACCACCAGCCATGCGCGAGATGCATGCCGTGGTATATGCATTGCTGACGCCAGATGGACGCTGCATCGACGCCAATAATGGATTTTATTATCTGCTTGGCAAGTTACCCGGTGAAGAGGCGGTGGATATTGGCCCCTATCTCATGCATCCCGCCTTTGGCGAGCTAGCGGCAAAACCGGATGTAGAAGGGGCTGTATTGTTTTCAGGGTTGTTCAACTTCGTGGATAGTCAGAATCATGGCCATAGCATCTCTGGCCACGCCTATCGACGGCAAGGCAATATCGAACTGATAGGCGAACACGACATACGCGAAAACGAACGGTTGTTCGACTGTATCTGCACCTTGAATGAAGACCTTGCTGCAAAACAGCGTGAGCTATCCAGCACCCAACGTTCACAAGCCTTGTTATTGGAAAAACTGAAGCTCATGCAAAGCCAGCTGTTACAGAATGAAAAAATGGCAGCGATCGGCCAATTGGCAGCGGGTATTGCACATGAAATCAACAACCCGGTTGGTTTTATCAGTTCCAACCTGCACTCGCTTGGTAAATACATCCGAGAACTGCTGAAGCTACTGGATGCCTATGGCACGGCAGAACCATTGATTGCGCGAGATACTCAGCTGCTCGCCAGTATCCGGCAGCTGTATCAGGCTTGTGACGTCGACTTTCTTCGCGAGGATATACAGCAGCTGGTCAAGGAATCACGCGACGGGCTGGATCGTATCGAAACCATCGTCAATAACCTGAAGCGTTTTTCCCACATCGATAATGCAGGTTTTCAAATGGCGGATATACAGGTGGGGCTCGATGAAACGCTCAGCTTGTTGGGCGCCACCTTGCGGCAGAAAGCCGAGATCAAGCTCGAATACCAAGCCCCACCTTTGCTGATGTGCAATCTGCCCGAGCTTAAGCAGGTGTTCTACAACTTGTTGATCAATGCTGCACAGGCGATTGAGACACACGGCATCATCACTGTACGTACTGGCTCGGATGGCACATGGGCATGGGTGGAGGTGGAAGACAATGGCAGCGGCATGTCAAACATGGTGCTTAAACGAATCTTTGAGCCATTTTTCACGACCAGACCATTAGGTACTGGAGCAGGGCTGGGTTTGGCGTTCTCCTGGGGAATCGTTCGGCAACACCAGGGCAAGATCGATGTCGATAGCCAGGAAGGACGTGGTTCACGGTTCCGGGTCCTGCTACCGCTGGAGGGGCCGGATTGAGGTGCGTATCATTCCTATTGTTCTCGAATAACCGCTGCCTGAATGCCAATTCCTAAGCACGAAACAAATAAGCTGGATCAATACCTGGCCGCTGCAACACGGGAGAATACGCGACGCAGCTATGCCTCGGCAGTGCGGCACTTCGAAGTGGAGTGGGGTGGATTTCTGCCGGCTACAGCCGACGCGATGGCGCGTTATCTGGTAGATCATGCCGGTAAGCTGTCAATCAATACGCTTCGGCAACGTTTGGCAGCCCTTGCCCAATGGCACATCGAACAAGGCTTCCCCGACCCGACGAAGGCTCCGATCGTTCGTAAAGCGCTCAAGGGTATCCAGGTACTGCATCCTGCTCAGGAAAAACAGGCAACGCCGCTCCAGATCAACCAACTCCGCCAAGTCGTTCAATGGCTGGACAGCGCAATATGCCTGGCCAAATCATCGACAGACCTGTCAGCTGAATTGAAACACACACGTGACAAGGCGTTATTGCTGATCGGCTTTTGGCGAGGGTTTCGTGGCGATGAACTCCATCGCCTGCGGGTGGAGTTCATCCAGCTGCTGCCAGGGCAGGGGATGCAATGCTTTCTACCTCAGAGCAAAGGTGACCGGCAATTAAGGGGCCGTAGCTATCGTGTACCAGCGCTGGCACAGCTTTGTCCGGTTACAGCTTATGGCGACTGGATTGCGCTATCTGGCCTTACCAGCGGCCCGGTATTTCGCGGCATCAGCCGCTGGGGACGGGTAAGCGACAACGCCTTGCACCTGAACAGCCTGATACCGTTATTGCGCCGGCTATTCAAACAGGCTGGGCTAGCGATGCCCGATGACTTCAGCAGCCACTCCTTACGCCGTGGCTTTGCCAGCTGGGCAACAGCAAGTGGTTGGGATATCAAAACCTTGATGGAATACATCGGCTGGCGGGATATCAAGTCCGCGATGCGTTATATCGATGCAGCAGACCCCTTTGCCGGGATGAAGCTGATAGAGCCAGCTCCAGAAAGAGAACTGGCGCCAACGGCTATCGTGCGCAAATAAGTTCTGGCGCAAGCCGAAAAGCGTTAACCGTTTACTGGTGAATAGATCGTTATTGCCAACACAAGCCCTGTGTTGATCATGCGATTGAGCAAATCCGGACGAATGTACCGCGTATAGTGGCGGGTCTCAGTCCCAGCTTCGAAGCCCAGATCCAATGTGCGGCTTTCCAACGCACGCCACTGTTCCTGCAAAGCGGCAGGTAATGCTTCAATACAATCCAGAATGCCGCTGAGAATAGCGTCAAACCTGTCGTTACCGCTTTCATATTCCAATTCAAAGGTAGCCTGCCACAAACAATCTTCCATCTGGTCGACATGCAGCGTCATTAATCCCCGTTGCTCCAATTCCCTGGCAAAACCGAGTAAATCCTGTTTGCTACGAATAATCAGGTCGGCATTAAGAAAAGAAGTTTCTGCCAGGAATGGCATGTCTTTGTAATTGGTTTCCATTTCGTCCTATCTGGTTCTTTTTAAATATGCCAATACGTTTGAATTTATTGTTGGTGGGTGGCTATTGTAGCAGCCGTACTGTAATAGCATGAAAAAGTGCCTAATTCATACAGGGGCAGATACTACTTGTAGAGCCTGTATTTGTAATTCAATACAAACAACCCTACAAGGAGAAAAAGGGACTTTAAAGCGGAACCCGGACCCTGATCTGATCAGCAGAATCCGACCATGTCTCGCGAGAGGTGAATATCCGACGAAGCGAAGTTTACATAAGGTAAGTGAGCAGGCCGAGAATGTTCTCAACGCAGGCGCAGCGAGCTTTGAGGTGGGTGCAACACCTGTCATCATTCTGCTATGCAAGCAAGCACCCCTTGCGGCAAATCAAATAAATACTAGTCCACGACAAAACGACCGATTTGTTCATTCAGTCCAAGCGACAGCGTATTCAATCGTTTGGCTAGGTAATTGGCAGATGAGACCGAAGCATGGTTTTCTTCACTCATCCGGGCAATCCGCTCGACATTCTGCGCAATCTGCGTTGCAGCAGATTGTTGTTCCCTGATGGCATCGGCAATCTCGGTCAAGGTATTTACCGTACTGGTAGATCCTTGACGTATCTTCGCCATCGCTTCGGCGAGTTCTCGGGCACAGGCCACGCCGGTATCGATTCTGCCGCTCGCATCCATCATGCGCTGGCTTGCGCTGTCGGTATCTCGCTGTACGGTATCGATCTTGCCAGAGATATCAATCGTCGCCGTCGTGGTGCGCTCGGCCAGTTTGCGCACTTCGTCTGCCACCACGGCAAAGCCACGCCCTTGCTCACCAGCACGGGCCGCCTCAATGGCGGCATTCAGTGCGAGTAGATTGGTCTGGTCGGCAATATCCTTGATCACGCGAACAATGCCACCAATTTCGTCTGAACGTGCGTTAAGCGCTTCGATGGCAGTCGTGGCAGCACTGAGTGCATCGGCAATATGGGCGATTTCTTCTGCGGTACGTCCGGCAAGCTGCTGGCCTTCTCCGGCCTGGTCTGCCGCACGGTTGGCATCGGTTTTGACACTGTTCGTACTTTCCGACACTACCGAGATGCTGGATGTCAGCTGTTCGATTGCTGCAGCCACTGCAGCAGATGCGGTTGCCTGCTGGCTGGATGCATCTGCCACCTTTTCAGAAATAGAGTTCATCTCATTGGCAGAAGTTGCCACCTCTTTGGCGCCCATACGGGTTTCGATTACCAAACTGCGCAGGCCATCCAATACCCGGCGGAATGCATTCACCGTCCGGCCGACTTCATTATCCCCAGAGCTGGGCAACATCACCGTCAAGTCATTACGGTCTGCGATTCGTCTGGCCGCATCTTGCGCGTCATTCAAGGGTTGGCGAATAGAATGGGCAACAGCAGCGGCAATCACAACGCCGATCAGAATGGCCAAACCCGACTGAATCCACAGCCATTTCTCCGTAGTAGCCTTACTGGCGGAAAGTTCTTCGGTGACATGGCCAGCCCGCTCTTCCGACGCCTTGACTATCTGAGTCAGCGCCTCTTCCATCGCATGCACTACGGGCTTGTATTCGCCCATTGCCTTGTTGGCGTCTTTGGTTGTGGTAATGGCTTGGCCCAGTTGGCCGCTTACTTTGGTGAAACCCTCAGCATACTTATCCAGCTGACTGGTCACTGTGGTTAAACGGGAACGGGTTTCAGGAGATGCATTCGTGTCGTTCGCAAGGCTCTCGAACTGCTTGAGGCTGGCCTTTGCCTTTTGCAGCGAATCTTCCCACTTACCCCGGTATTCCTTGATCTTGTCGGCCGAGTCCACATTGATAAAGCAGTCCTTTTCGAACCGACGCAAGTTGCCCATGTGGTAGCGCGTATTTCCTGCAGCGGCATTGATCGCAATGTCGCCACTCACAAGCTCCTTGATCTTTGTGTATTGGCCTTGAACCCCCATCGCACCCGTAACCGCCACAGTTACCATCAACACCAGCAGTAGTGCGAAGCCGATGCTGATACGCAAAGCGAAACTAAGGTTCTTCATCATGCATCTCCGTGTCGCCCAGGGTATTGGCCATTCTTTTGCACCAAGGTGAAGAAACCTTTGCACAGAGCGGAGGGTGAGTAGGTGCTGCTATCCGCCGGGCTATACGGACAGCACATAAACCACCTGATTTATAGACGGTATTACGTCTGCTTGTTGATCTGAACGTCACCAAGATTTGCTAAAATCGTCGCCCTTTGAAAGAACCAGGATTTCATCTTGCGCATCTCTCTCGCCCCTATGGAAGGCTTGGTCGATGGCCCCTTACGTGCAGCCCTCACGCAAATCGGCGGTGTGAACTGGTGCGTCACTGAGTTTGTGCGTGTCACTTCCACTTTGCTGCCACCGCGGTATTTCAAGCGTGTTGCACCTGAGTGGGCGAATAACTGGCGCACGCCAGCGGGAGTATTGCTCAAACTGCAGCTGCTTGGGTCCGACCCGACTTGCCTCGCGGACAATGCCGCCCGGGCTGCCAACCTTGGTGCCCCAGGCATAGATTTGAATTTCGGCTGTCCGGCCAAGACGGTGAACCGCCATCGGGGCGGCGCTGTGTTGCTGCAGGAGCCAGAACTGCTTTACGACATTGTGCGTGAAGTACGCCGCACTGTGCCCGCCACCATTCCGGTAACTGCCAAAATGCGATTGGGGTATGAGAATACTGATCTGGCCCTGGATTGTGCACGCGCCCTTGCTGATGGTGGTGCCGCAGAGCTGGTAGTGCACGCCCGTACCAAGTTGGATGGTTACAAACCGCCCGCGCATTGGCATTGGATCGCCCGTATCAAGGAAGCTGTCCAAGTACCGGTTGTTGCCAACGGTGAAATCTGGACGGTGGAAGACTTCATGCAATGCCGCAAGGAATCTGGCTGTGAGGATTTCATGCTTGGCCGTGGCCTCGTCGCGCGACCCGATCTGGCGCGGCAGATACGCGCCGCAGTTGCTGGTGAGCCGGCCGATACTGTGGAGTGGACCAATATGCTGCCCGTTATTGCGGCGTTCCATCAAGGCTTGATCGGGCAGGGCGCGCCAACCTACGCACCGGGACGACTCAAGCAATGGCTGGGGTATCTGCGTCGGAGTTACCCGGAAGCAACCGCCTTGTTTCGTGAAATCCGTACGCAGCACCAATTGAACGCCTTACCAGCTTGAAATCCATGCGTTTGTCTTTGTCCCCATCCACATGGCGCCATACTAGGGATGAGTGGCTTCCGTATGGGCGAACTCCAGCCGAAAGTGCTGCATGACAGACAATATCTGCCTCAGCTGTGGAGCCTGTTGTGCAGCTTTCCGGGTTAGCTTCGACCGCTCGGAACTCGATACAGAAGACGGCCTCGTGCCATCCAGCCTCGCCGATGCCGAAAACGACTTTACCTGTCGGCTGCGCGGTACTGACTATGCTCAACCGCGCTGCCTTGCACTGGTGGGCAAAATAGGTGAGCGGGTCAGTTGCGGCATCTATACCGAGCGCCCAGGTCCCTGCCGTGAATTCGCGCCGCTGGCTGAGCATGGCATCTTCCCCTCGGCCTGCAACAAGGCCCGGGCAAGACACCGCTTGCCAGCATTGCCCGTATCTGAATGATATAGAACCCTGCTGCGCAGCCGTGATCAGGGCTTATATGCTGCTTGCGACAGATCGTAAACAGCTTCTTAACAGTACCCCTTTCAAGGCAAACAAAAGCGATGAGTGAGACTCAGGAAATTACCCCCTATGAACAGATCGGTGGCGAGCTTGCTGTACGCAAACTGGTAAACCGCTTTTACGAGATCATGGATACCGACCCAGTCGCAGCAGGTGTCCGGGCGATTCACCAGCCGGACCTGACCCTGGCTGCAGAGAAGTTGTTTCTGTTCCTCTCAGGCTGGCTTGGTGGCCCCCCGTTGTTTGTGGAGAAATATGGCCATCCCATGCTTCGGGCACGCCATCTACCGTTTCGTATTGACGAGCGAATGCGCGATGAATGGTTGTACTGCATGTACAAGGCCATGGATGAGCAGCTTGCTGAGCAATCAGATCTGAAAGCGCATCTGGAACAAGCATTTATGCGTACGGCGGATTTTATGCGTAATGCCGGCTGAAATGCGGTCGGCACCTCAGAACCTGTTTGCGATTTGTTGCGAGCAGCTGTCCGCAGGGTGCACTGCAGAAATTGGAATGTACTGTTGCACATGGGGCTGCGAACTTCTTGGTGAGAAAACACCGTGTCCCCCTTGTGGGGCATTTGAGCAGCACATGAACCCTGATCACTGCTGCGCAGTAGGATCGTGAACAGGCTCTCAGCAATCGGTACTCGCCGATTCGTAAACACACACTGTTCTATAGTGGGGGATCAATACGAGCCGGGAGTGTGTGATCGTGCTTGTTCGCCTGCTATTAGCCAGCCTGCTGTTCATGTGCCTGCCTGTAGTTGCTGCTCCCTGGCTGGTGGCCAGCGATGAAGCCTTTCCGCCTTACGCCTATATCGATCCCGCCAGCAAACAACCTGCTGGGATGGATACTGAAATTGTCCGTGCCATTCTCGATGGCATGGGCCAACCCTATGAAATCAAGCTTTACCCCTGGGAACGGGTGAAGAAGATGCTCGAATTCAAACAGGTAGATATGGCCTATCAATTCGCCGGTACACCTGAACGGGCTGCCCAATACCACTTGGTTGGGCCTATCCGCTATGGCATCACCATTCTGATGGCACGACGGGACAGCACTATCAATTTCCAGTCGCTGGAAGATCTGACGCCCTACACCATAGGAACGGTATTTGGTTATGCCTATACAGAGGCGTTCGATAAAGCGTCGCTGAAAAAGGATGCCGGCGCGACCAACCCACAGCAGTTGATGCAGAAGCTGATCGCCCGCCGTGTGGATATCATCATTGGCGACAAGGCGCAGTTGCTCTATCTGGCACGGGAGCTTGGGGTAGAAACGGAAGTACGTCCTATCGGCAAACCATTGGCAGAAGTGCCACGCTTCGTCGGTTTTCCCAAAGATGAATCCACAAAAGCCGCGATGTTCGCCGAAGGCCTTGAGAAAGCGCGTCACGATGGCGCGTTGGAAAAGGTACTGAATAAGTGGCAGTAGAGCGGGCCCTGATCGAGGGTTGCACAGTAAATAGCTAGTAGCTAGTTAAGAACACACCCAGGTGTAAGCGAGTCTGTACGGCTCAGCTACGCTATAGCCTACCTGAAAAATCCGAAAATATATTAGGAACTATTAATATACTAGCATAGTCATTCAGATTGCTGCTGTTAATAACGTGAGGCGATCATGTTGAATGTGCTTAAACGAATAGGACAACACCTCTTTATAAGTTTAATGTTTGTTTTACAGCTCGCATGCGGCGGCAGCGATGGTGGCAATTGGGCTGGTGACTCTCCATTGCGTTTCTCCGCTGATTTTGAGTCGGGCAGTCTGCCCCATATAAGAAGACTGGATAGCACCGGACTAGCGTGGGAATTAGGCTTACGTGATGACAACAATAATGTGAGTTTGCCAAATAGCTTTCGTACCTGGTGGTATGTACGGATGGACAACGTACCAACCCAACAAAGTCTGCGTCTTGAAATTACCCGCCTTGGATTTAATTATTATTTTCTCCCCATTTATTCTTATGATGGAAAAAAATGGCAATACTTTGATGAGCGGGAGGTGACGCTCCAGCCAAACTGCAATGTCGCCATACCAGAATCCTGCCGCCTTATTGTAAATAAGAAGTTCAAGTTCAACACCGTTTGGATAGCAAGAACCTATCCCTACACAACCCAAGACTTGGCGACCTTTCTGGCTACCACTACCGCAAGCCCATATATTCAAACCGATGTGCTGGGCTCTACCCCTTTAAAGCAGAAGCCAATCCAACTTATTACTATCGCTGATCATACCAAGCTAACCAACAAGCAAACGGTGTGGATACATGCAAGAACACACCCAGCAGAAACAGGGCCATCATTTCTATTAGAAGGACTAATTAAAGCCGCATTGGAAGAAAGCCCTCTGGGTCAGGCTTTACGGCAAAAATTCATTTTCAAAATCGTGCCTATGCATAATATTGATGGCATTATGCTAGGCAATTATCGAACCAATGCCACGAGTATTAATCTTGAGAGTCAGTGGCGCTTTGATCCGGGCCATTACTATCTGAAAGATACAGCCCCCTCGGAAAATCGATATATCAATATGGGTGGTATGATTCCGACTTTATTGAATAATTCAGAGCCCGTTGCATTGGCATTAAATCTTCATTCCTCCAACTCCAGCCCTGACACTGCAGCATTTTTCGTCCCCCACTTCGGTAGCGATAGCACTAAATACACACCACAACAGCAGAATCTTTGGAAAAGGCAATTAAGGTTCATCAAATTAGTAGCGCAAAATTACGATGGAAAAGTAGAACGCCCACCCTTAGAAGGTGGGGCGGGTTTTCTCCAAACCTATTTTCCAGAGACATGGTGGTGGACGTTTAAATCTGACGAAGTCAATGCGATTACGTTGGAAACAACCTATGGGCGTGCTGGTTTTGATCATTGGATCACGCAAGATGACTTACGTAATTTAGGTGTGGCTGTCGCAAATTCTATCAACGATATAAGTACACCACTCGCCTTACCGAAAGCGATACTAAGTGATGAAGATATGTCGATGTTCCCATTACCATTCAAACCAGAAATTTATGAGTATCAAGAGTAAATTTCTGCTCATGCTCGATGTTTAGTCTCTTCGTAGCTGGCTATAAACGCTACCAGTACGCCTGGGGACTAAACAGCTAGGCTCTATCCTTCACCGAAGGAGCAGCAAGAACCCGATCGCAGCGTGGTTTTCTTCTGGAATTCATCGGGCTTAATTCACATGAGGATTTCGAGCAGCATATAAGCCCTGATCTCAGCTGCGCAGTAAGATAATCAGGCGTAAGCGCTGATCAGGGTTGTGGGATTTCGTGCGTCGCTAGCTGTCTGATAGGTCTGCTCCACACGGTCGGAGCGCTTGGTTTGCATATCGTTCTGATCATCATCGCCTTGACCCGTCGGCTCCACGGCACCATTTGTTTCATTTGTTTCAGCAATGTCTTCTGCGTTCTCCGCCCGCTCCCCTTTGGCGATTTCCTGCTGCGCAGTCAACGCCATGTTACGAGCCTGGGCAGCAACAGCCTGGTCGGCGCCGGACGGGTCTTTCGGTGCCAGTGCTGCGCGTTCTATGGTTTTGGCTTTGTCCAAGGTCTCAGCCGGTGTACGGCCAGGGGAGACATCGATGCTTACCTCCCCGCCGATAGCGTAGTTCACACCATCCGGCCCACGCTGATAGGTATAGCTTGGCCCGGATGTCGCCAAACCGCCCGCAGCGCTCATATGGGCGAGTTCGTGTTGGCGTACCGCCCGGTCACGCGCTTGCAGCTGGCGAATCTGACTCAGCTCTTCGTCCGTCAACTCAGTCTCGTTCTTTTTCTTGCCGCTATCCGCTCTACCGGTGGTGGAGACGGTATTGCTGGAGGAAGTTTCCACGGGTTGGGGGCTGCAGAGAGAACAAGTACAACCCGGCGCATGCAATTTCATGCTGTTGTAAGCCAAGTAGGCGTTGCCGCCTGCGGAAACCCCGGAGATGCTCATGGGCGCATTCCCATCTCGCTGCGCGATGTGGACACAACGTGCCTATGCCAGTTTACGCCTGCCATACGGGAGCCAGCATGCCGAATGTCGCGCAAGTGACTGTTTTTCCAAGTGGTGTGTTTTGCAATGTGATATCCCTCATGACGCATTGGCCTATGCTCGCTAAACTGTCCCCGTGCGCTGCTTTTCTATCCTTCTCAATCCATGTCTGATAACCCTGTTCCTGGCTGTACCAGCCGCTGCAGCAGGGGTCCCTTATCGTGTCGAGATCGATGCTGCGTCATCGGTGGAGAAACTGCTCGAAAAGAATCTGGGCATCATCCGCTGGCGTGGAAATGACTATATCGATCGGGAACAGCTTGAGCGTCTGTATAAATCGACGCCTCAGGAAATTGAGAATCTGCTGGCGCCGCTGGGTTATTTCAAACCCAGGATCGTCTCAAGCATGACGCCCGACGGTGGCGGTTGGCTCATACGTTTCGAGGTCTGGCGTGAAGATGAAACCGTGGTTCACGACGTGAACCTCCAGATCGAAGGCGCCATCCGTGACGAGCCTGACTTCCGTTCGCGGTGGGCGGAGCTGATCCAGGTCTGGCCATTGCCTATCGGTGGGGACTTCACCCAGTCGGATTGGGATTCGGCCAAGCGACGTGGCCTGCAAGCGTTGATTATCGATCGCTTTCCCACTGCGAAGATCAAAGACAGCAAGGCGGAGATCGATCCTGAACGCTCGGCGGCCGAATTGTCGGTCGTCTACGACTCCGGACCGCGCTTCAGTTTCGGCGAACTCGAAATCAATGGTCTGAAGCGCTATCCGCGCAAGCTGGTCGAACGCATGGTGACTTTTCATCCTGGCGAGGGCTACAGCCAGCAAAAGCTGCTCGATCTTCAAACCTCTCTGCAGAACACCCCTTATTTCAACTCGGTTTTTATCGATACCCCATTGGATGCCAACCAGCCAATCGGCGTGCCTGTACGAGTGGATCTGGTCGAGGCGCCAACCCGCAAGACCGATGTGGGCCTGGGTTTCGATACCGACAAAGGACCGCGTGGCAGCGCAGGTTACCGTTATACCAATCTGCGCCAGCTGGGCTGGATAGGTACCACCGGGCTTGATCTGCAGAAAGCGGAGCAGACGTTCAATCTCAAAGTCGAACTGCCGCCGGATAGAAAGCATTATCGTTATTCCAGTATGTACAAGTTCGAGCACAAGGATGTTTCGGGCCTGGATACGCTCACCCATACCATCGGGGTGCAGCGTGCCCGTAAACTCGGTGAGATCGACGTAACACAGGGTTTGCAGTACACAAGGGAACGCACGCGACATACCGTCGGTGACGTAGAGAAGTCTGACCTCAATCGCGCTTTTATACCTTCACAGGGCTGGACCCGCCGCCACCTCGACAATCCGAATGACCCGCGCAACGGCACTATCATGAGCTGGCACCTTTCTGGTGCAACGCGGGCCTTTTTGTCTGATGCCGACTTCGTACGTGCCTATGGCCGTATCGCTTGGTATTTCCCTGCGGGCGACAGCGGGGTATTTCTGTTGCGTGGCGAAGCCGGTCAGGTAATTGCTGATGATGAGCAGAATGTGCCCACTAAGCTGTTATTCCGGACCGGGGGGGCAAACACCGTACGTGGTTACAAATTCGAGAGTCTGGGTGTCAAGGACGGTAATGCCGTATTGGGTGGTCGTGTATTGGCCACAGGCAGCGTGGAATACCAGCATAAGATCATTGACCGTTGGCGTGCCGCCATATTCATGGATGCAGGTGGCGCAGCAAAGGACTGGACCGACTTCAAGGCGTACCGCGGTTATGGGGTAGGCGCCCGGTGGATCAGCCCCGTCGGCCCTTTTGCCCTCGATCTTGCGAAAGGCGTGGAGACGAACCGTATGCAGATACATTTCTCGCTGGGGGTAGGCTTCTAGACCATGCTGCAAGTCCCTACCAAGCTTGAAAGAAAACCCAAGGTAACCCGAGCCTGAGTATGCACGATCCCGCCGACACACCGGATACACCACCCGCGCCGCCAGAAGCGCGTAAACCGGTACGCCGGCGTTTCCGGTTTGGCCTTCTTTGGATAGAGCTGTTTCTGCTCGGTATTATCGCGCTTGTGGCCGTCGTCATCCTGCTGGCGGTCAGCCCGCAGGGTACCCGTCTGCTGTTTCGCATTGCCGAACCCTTATCAGGTGGGATGGTGCATGTAGACCGGGTGGAAGGTTCACTTTGGCAGCGACTTGTTTTACATAACCTTCAGGTAAAAACCGCCAAACTGCAGTTGAAACTCGACCGGGCGGAGCTTGCCTGGCAACCCTCGTTTTTACTCGATAGCAAAGTACAGATCGATCAGCTCGCGCTAGGCCGTATGCAGTTACATACGCAACCCAGCGACGAACCCAGCAGTATTCCGGATTCACTGGCGTTGCCTGTTGCGCTGCAATTGCAGCAGGGCACCCTGGAAAGTTTGGTCGTCAACGATCAGTTGATTCTGTCGGACACAGTACTTACCGCCAACAGTGATGGGCAGAACCATAGACTCCAACTGTTACGCACCTCGACACCCTGGTTCGCAGGCGATGGAGAACTCAAACTGAATGGCATCAAACCATTCAAGCTTGCCGGCAAAGTCAACCTGCTCGGCACCATGCCCGATACCCCATGGCAACTGAACCTGCAACTGGGCAATAACCTCGAAGCATTGCAATTGCGTGGCAATGGTGAAGGCCGCCTGAATAAAGTACCGGCGCAGCAGCCATTCCATGCAGACTTCGACCTGCTTGTCGCCCCGTTTGCCAACTCCACCTGGGCCCTTGTTCAACGAGGCACGCTGCATACCGAAGCGCTCAACCTACAGGCGCTGCTCCCAAGCCTGCCGCGTACTGCGCTGGACGTTACCTTGCAAGCCACGCCGTCTGGTCAGGCTGTATATGCCAAGGTCGCGGTACGCAATACGCTGGCTGGCAACTTACCCGATGGCCGACTACCACTGGAGAACCTCGATGCCGAGTTGTTGCTGGATGCCCAGCACGCGCAGATCCGGCAATTGCAGTCCAAACTGGCCGGTGGCCGCCTGACGCTGACAGGCAATGCCAGTCTGGAAAAGCTGAACCTGCAGGCGAGTCTTGAGCAAATCAATCCCAGCACGCTGGGTGGGCCTGCTTTGCCTGTATCCGGTACGCTAACCCTCAGCGGTACACCGACCAATCCCCAAGTAGTGGCGGCACTTGGTGACAACAATCTTGGTTTAGATCTGGACGCGACACTGGAAGGCAAGGGCGATGCACGCCAGTTGAATGCCAAGCAGATATTAATCAGACATCAGAATGGTCAGTTGGAACTGGCAGGCAAAGTGGAGTTGGCCGGCCAGCAGCGTTTTGATCTGCAAGGCAAACTGGCGAACTTCGACCCGGCGTCCCTGACCCCATTGGCAGGCCGACCATTGCCAGCGGGTATGCTCAATGCAGCGTTAAGTACGCATGGCAAGCTGGCAGCCGCCATGCAGGCCGATGTCCAACTCGACTTTCAGCCGAGCCAGCTCAATGGCCAGCCGCTTGATGGCCAGTTGCGTGCTGGATGGCGAGGGCAATATGTGGAAGGTATATTGCTCGCCATCAATCTGGGAAAGAACCGGTTGAATGCGAGCGGGGCATTTGGCCGCCCGGCTGATCGCCTTGCGCTGGATTTCTCCTTGCCCGAGGTCGGCGATTTCGGCCCGGGCTTCAATGGCAAACTCGATGCCAAGCTGGTGCTGGCGGGTACATTGCAACGCCCAAGTCTGGAGGGGGATGCACAGGCCACCCAGTTGCGCTTGCCCGGTAACTTCGCCCTGGATGCAGCAACACTTCATGCAAAATTCGAAGCCTCGCCAAAGAGCCCTGCCAATAGCCCATTAAGTCTCAAGCTCGACGTCACTAGCCTGTCCGGCCCAAGCCTTACTGTCCCCAAGTTGCACCTTGATGTCGATGGTACTCAGGCTGCGCATAGTATCCGCTTGGCAGGGGAAGGCACGGCAGCCGAGCAGGCATTCAATCTGAAGCTAAGTGCCACCGGCGCCTTGGAAGCCAATACCTGGCGTGGCAAGCTGGACCAGCTTGAGAATACGGGTAACTGGCCGTTGACGCTCAACAGTCCGACTCAGGTGCAGCTCAGTGCGGCGGGTGGCGAAATCAGTGGACTGGACGCCCAAGCTGTCGGTGCCAAGATCAATATCCGTCGCGCCTTTTGGCAAACTGGCCGTTTTGCAATACAAGGGCAGGTACAGGATGTCGCAGTAAAGGAATGGCTGAAGCGCTTGCCCCAGTTGCAGACGCACCTGACTACCGACCTGGTACTGGCCGCTAACTTCGATTTGAGTGGTGATGAGCGCCTGGCTGGCCATATGTTGATAGAACGCCAGTCTGGGGACCTTTCATTGTCGGTTGACGACCCATTTGTAAAGCCGATGCCGCTAGCATTGTCTGCCGCCAAGTTTGAATTGAACCTGAATGGCGACCGTGCTGGGATTGCGTTGGATCTGAAGTCGGCAGCCTTTGGCAGCGCCACCGGTGCTTTTTCAAGCCGTTTCGAGAAAACCGAAGCGGGTTGGCGACCCGCACGCGGCGCTGCATTGGAAGGGCAGCTGTCCGCCGAGATGCCCTCGCTTGGCTGGCTTGGGCCTTTGGTAGGCCCCACAGCCAAGGTCGATGGGCGACTTTCCGCTGAATTACGTGCCGGCGGTGAAATCGGGGCGCCACGGCTGTTTGGTCGAATTGCCGCCAATGACTTTGCCTTGCGCATGCCCGATACCGGGATGAATTGGCATGAAGGCAAACTGGAAGCCACGCTGGAAGGCGACAGCGTTCAACTCTCGACTTTCTCGCTCAAGGCTGGCAAGGGTGAAGCCACCGCTTCCGGACGCATGTCGCTGCGTAATGCTGGGCCGGAGGGAACGCTGGCTGTCGTCTTCAATAAATTCGGCGTGCTAAGCCGGCCAGACCGGAACCTGATCGTATCGGGTGAAACCAATCTTGGCATTCAAGGCGAAGCGTTAACGTTGACGGGTAAATTGACCGCTGACTCAGGTCTGATCGAACTCCCCAAAGGGGGCGTACAAAAGCTGGGGGATGATGTCATCGTCAAAGGCCGGACTAGCCCTGATAAGCGGCAACCCAAGCCCACCTTGTTGACCATGCGATTGGATCTCAACCTCGGTGAGAAATTCGTCTTCAAAGGGCAGGGGGTAGATGCGCGCGTATCAGGCTCGGTTCGTCTGGCCGCCAGTCCCACCCAACCACTGAATGCCAGCGGCTCGCTGAAAGTGAATGAAGGCCGCTATGCCGCCTATGGCCAGAATCTGGCTATCACCCGCGGCATCATCACCTTCCAAGGGCCCTTGGACAATCCTGCACTCGATATCGAGGCAATACGTAAAAACCTGCCGCATGAAGTAGGGGTTCAAATCACCGGTACGACCCTCGCACCACGGGCAACGCTGATCTCTAACTCTGAAGAACCGATGCCCGACAGCGAGAAACTGAGCTGGCTGGTGCTGGGCCGCGGTTCTGGTGGTACCGGCAATCAAGGCGATGCAGATCTGTTGCTGACAGCAGCGGACGCGTTGTTCACTGCGGGGGAATCGGTCAGCCTGCGCCAGCAGATTGCCACTACGTTCGGTCTGGACGACATCAGCATCGGCCGCTCCGAAACCTATACCAAGTCCACCGACCCATCCGACCCCGACAGTGCGCTGACCGGCCGGGTGATCAGCCTTGGCAAGCGACTTTCTGAAAAAGCGTATCTCAGCTATGAGCAAGGGCTGGATGGCGTAGGTTCAGCCGTGAAGCTTACCTACCAGCTGACCCGCCGCGTTTCGGTTGCGCTCAGTGCCGGCGAGACCAGTGCCGTCGATGTGCTGTATTCCTGGATGTTCGATTAACCTATTCATGCGCGCCGCCTTCCAAGGCGCATAGAAACCATGCCTTCCCTGTTTGACCAACCTATTGTCTTCGTCGACCTCGAAACCACGGGGGCCAATGCCCAGCGTGACCGGATCACAGAAATCGGTGTGGTTGAATGGCATGGCGATCATGTGCATGAATGGAGCACGCTGATCAACCCCGGCACGCCCATCCCGCCCTTCATCACCACGCTTACCGGCATTGATGACGCCATGGTGGCGGATGCCCCAAGCTTCGCCAGTCTGGCGGCCACATTATCGGAACGCTTGCAGGGTAAAGTGTTCGTTGCACATAACGCCCGCTTCGATTACGGCTTCCTGAAGAACGAATTCAAACGAGCAGGTCTGGACTTTCGTGCTCGCACCGTTTGTACGGTCAAGCTGTCTAAGAAGATGTTCCCTGGGGAATACAAGCACAATCTTGATGTCGTGGCTGCACGTAATGGCCTGCATATTGACGGCGACCGGCATCGTGCGCTGACCGATGCAAGGCTGATTTATCAGTTCCTGGTCAAACTCAAGCAGGAACGGGGAGTCGAAGCACTTGATGCCGCACTCGACGCCATCAATCGCCCAGTCAATCTTCCCCCAGGTATCGACCCGGAATGGATCGAGACTATGCCGGATGGGCATGGAACCTATGTATTCTACGATGGCGATGCACAGCCGCTGTTTGTGGGCAGAAGCACCACGTTGAAGAAGCGTGTACTGGCGCACTTTGCACCGGACCTGCGGGTTAACAAGGAAATACGCCTTGGCAAGGAAGTAAGGCGCATCGAATGGATCTCCACCGCAGGAGAGCTCGGTGCGCAACTCTCAGAAGCCCGGTTGATCAAGACGCTTAAGCCCGCCTATAACCAGGCTTTGCACCATACCGATACATTGTGCAGCTGGCGTTTTGAACCCAATGAAGACGGCAGCGCCAAGCCTGTATTGGTGTTTGCCAATGAGGTGGCGTTTGGCCACGAACCCAATCTATATGGCTTGTATGGCAGCCAGCGCGAAGCAACCAACACCCTGAAAAAGATTGCGGATGCCAACAAGCTTTGCCTCTGGGCACTGGGCCTTGAGAAACCCGGCAAGCGCAGCGGTACACCGTGCTTTGCCATGCAAATGGGTCGCTGCCGGGGTGCATGTGTAGGGAAAGAGCCCTTACGTACTCATCAGGCCCGTTTCTCGGCCATTCTGGCCAAAGCGAAGCTGCAAGCATGGCCTTTTGCCGGCCGTATCGCTATACGCGAGCAGGACGATGCCAGCATCGCCAGCGATTGGCACCTGTTCGAACATTGGGCATACCTGGGCACTGCGAGCAGCGAAGCCGAATTTGCAGAGCTTATGGCAGCACCGCCACAAGCCCCTTTTGATGTGGACCACTACAGTATCCTGAGCCGGTATCTGGCGGGCAAACCCAAGCAGCTGCATATCGTTTCGCTGCCTGTGGCTATCGAAACTGATACCGACAACCAGTATTAGCCCGATATCGGCTCACAATCAGTCGCAGGCAGCCCTCAGTAGGGCGTAAGCGCAGAGGCTGGAAATGATGGCTTCGAGTAACTCATCAGCCCTGATCGCGACAGAGCAGTAAGTTCGTAAACCGGTTCTTAAGGCCTGTTTAAGGCCGCCTTGATATTGCCCCAGCCGCTACGTAACCTCAACGTCGCAGACTGGCAACACTCCTGTCATTAACCTCCTTTAGTATCGAGCGCTTGCTTGCCTGTTGGGCGCATTTCGCCTAGCGTGGCGGGCCAAAAAAGGGAGGCAATAATGAAAAACGTAAAATATGGTCTGCTCAGCGCCACACTGCTCGCTGGTCTGGCCGGTTGTAATGATGGCGGCGATGTAACGCCAGGGGCGGAGAAGTCCGTACCGCAAGCGATGTCGAGGTCTGCAAGCACTGAGAGCCTACCAAGCTGTGTCGCAGCGCCCAACGCGCTGCGTGAAATCACCGCAGTACAGGGGCCAGGTAGTACCAGCCCCTATGTGGACCAATTGGTCAGTGTGCGCGGTGTGGTAACCGCTGATTTCCAGGCGGAGGACCAGCTCAAAGGTTTCTATATTCAGCAAGCCGTGGCAGATAACGACCCGAAGACTTCGGAAGGCCTGTTCGTCTATGCGCCGGGCGGTTTGGATGTGAAAGTTGGCGACTATGTGCAAGTCAGCGGCAAGGTGGTGGAATTCAAAACCAGTACAAGCGCCACAGAAAGCCTGACCGAGCTGACAGAAGTCAGCGCCATCAGCATCTGCGGTAAGGGGCCGACGATTGCACCACGCCTGGTCAAATTGCCAGTGGCCCGTGCCGATGAGCTGGAACCCGTTGAAGGAATGTTGGTCGAGTTCCACCAGGACCTGACCGTAACCGACGTCCACCAACTAGGTCGGTATGGCGAACTGATGTTATCGCCCGGCGGACGGCTTTACGGCGCATACAACCACCCATACGACGCAACAGTTGAAGAAATTGCCGCGCGCAACAAGCTCGCCAAGATCGTTCTCGATGACGGCCGCAATATTCAGAACCCCAAACCAATCCCATATCTGTCAGCGCCTGACAGCAGTGGTACACGCCGTGTTGGCGATGTCGTCACGCGCCTGCAGGGTGTAATCAGCTGGGGAGCCGAGAGCTACCGTATACACCCGGTTACCACACCTGTCTTCAATCAACTCAATGCCCGGTCCGCCACACCGCCAGCAGTCGGCGGTACTTTGCGCGCCAGTGGTCTGAACGTACTGAACTACTTCACTACTTTGGGTGAACGTGGCGCCAACACACCAGAAGAGTTCACCCGTCAACGGGCGAAACTGGTTGAGACCATCACCGGGTTGAATGCAGATGTCCTGGGCCTGATGGAGATCGAGAATAATGGCGCAACTGCCTTGACCGACCTCGTGAATGCGGTGAACGCCAAGATGGGGGCGGGTACCTATACCTATATCGACGCAGGTAAGGCCGGTACGGACCTGATCACGGTAGCCATGATCTACAAGCCAAGCAAGGTCAAACCGGTTGGTACCCCTGCAGTACTGAATGATCCTAACTTCGCGGTAGGTGGAGGGTTACGTCCTTCCATCGCACAACGTTTCGCCGCACTGGATAACAACGGCAGCTTCTGGATGGTGGTCAACCACCTCAAGAGCAAGGGGTCCTGCCCCTCGGGCACCAATAACCCCGACCGGGATACCGGCCAGGGCTGCTGGAATGCATCGCGCACCAAGCAGGCCAATGTCTTGAAGAACTGGGTCAATGGGCTGGTTACGGGCTCCGGTGAAAGTGATGTGTTGATGGTGGGCGACTTCAACAGCTATCTGAACGAAGACCCGATCCATGCGCTTGAAGCGGCCGGTTTCGAAGCACTGCTCAAACGCCTGCCAGCTACAGAACGCTACACCTATGTGTTCTCTGGTGAAACCGGTGCGTTGGACCATGGCTTTGCCAGCCCCAGCATGCGCCGGCAAGTCAGCGGCCTGGGCGTATGGCATGTCAACGCTGAGGAGCCTGCGGCATTCGACTACAACACCGAGTTCAAGACAGATGACCGCTATGCGGTTTCACCTTATCGGTCTTCCGACCATGATCCGGTACTGGTGGGCTTGAACCTTGCGCCCGATGTTGTTGTCCATGCGCCGACGCTTAACGCTACCCTGCCCACAGGCGGCGCAGTCGGCAACAGTGTTGGCATCGGCAATATCGCCGCCGCTGATGGCACCAATTTGAGCGTGGACTGGGGTGATGGTGTGCAGGAGACATTGCCATTGGCAACCAAGGAAGCAATGCATGCCTACAGTACTGCTGGCAGCTACACAATCCGCCTGCGTCTGACCAATGCCAATGGCCAGAGCGCCGAACGGACAGGCGCTGTCCAGATCACCAATGGCACGCCGCCCGCTGTTATACCGGAACTGTTCTTCAGCGAATACCTGGAAGGCAGCAGCAACAATAAGGCGCTGGAAATCTATAACCCGACCGGTGCCGTCGTTGATCTGTCCGCCTACTCGGTGAAGCTGTACTCCAACGGCTCGACCAGCGCTTCACCGGTTTACCCATTGACCGGCACATTGGCAGCAGGGCAAACCCTGGTGTTGGTGCATTCAGGTTTCCGGCTCGGCAACATTCCCGGTAGCCAGATCACCAATGTGACCAATTTCAATGGCAACGATGCGGTTGTCCTGGAAAAAGCAGGCCGGGTTATCGACGCCATTGGCCAAGTGGGCTTTGACCCTGGTACCGAATGGAAGACCGGTACCCACAGCACTGCCAATAAGACACTGCGTCGCAAGACCGGCATCGTCAAAGGCAGTATCCCTGTGGCAGCGCCAGCCAGTTGGGATGTGAGCGCCGAGTGGGATGTGTTCAATATCGACACATTTGACGGTCTGGGTCGACGCTAGAAACTGTTCACAATCTTATTGTGCAGCCGTACCCGCTTACGGCTGCTTGTGACAGGATGCGTCATTCACACCCACTGTAGAACCTGATTCAGGGTTTCCGCCCAAAGCTTGTGTCACCCCGTCATGATGTCGACGGGGTGACTGCTTTTCAGCATGCACAAGTGCCATATTATTAATTAGTAAGCAACGTAAGTCGCTGCTAGAATGAGCGAAATAATTGCTACAATTAGCTGACATGAGGTGCTGCCATGAAAGGCTCGCTACAGCCCCAAGTAAAACGTCCGGCGCACGTAGGTATGTTTCGGCAATTGGTCAACAGCAAAACCACACCAACCGCTCGAATCAGCCAGATGCGCATTGGGTTCCCCGCTGATGTACTGACCGAGATTCCAGACATGCTCAAGCTGCAGAAAAGTGACGTCTTCAAGGTGGTAGGGTTACCGCCTTCCACGGCGAGTAAGTTCATCCGTGAACATAAGCTGCTCGACCAGTCGACTTCCGAGCGGGTGGATAGGCTTGCCGAAATCTTCGCGTTGGCCAGCGACACGCTAGGCGAAGGCGATGCCGCTGCCGACTGGCTTGGTGCAACCAATTTTGCACTTGGGGGCGAGCGCCCCATCGATCTGCTCGATACCGCCCTTGGCGCCGAACAGGTGCGCCGCGTGCTAGGGAATATTCGTTATGGCGGCGCGCTATAAATGCAGGCTTGGCGGATTTGTGATGCACGCTATGCCCACGACCTCAGCGGCAGCGGTGCGGCTATCTATGGTGGCCGTTGGAACCCTGTCGGCACACCGGCCGTTTACGTAGCGCTCAACCCTGCAACTGCAGCGCTGGAAACATTTGCGCACCTGGGCAACCACGATAAGCAACAACGTGTCCTGGTTACGCTGACGCTGCCTGACGAACCAACGCTATACACCCACCTCGGCGAATCTGATCTTCCCGCTGGCTGGGACAGCCTACCGCCAGGCCCCGCCAGCATGGAGTGTGGTGAGCAGTTTTTGTTATCTGCCGCCCATCTTGGGCTTGTACTGCCATCCATCCTGGTGCCTGAGGCACGTAATATTGTCCTTAATCCGCGCCACCCAGGCTTTGCACAAGTCACTGTTGCCCAAATGCGACCCTTCACGTTCGATGCGCGTTTGTATGGGAAGAGCCAGATAAGCTGAACAGGGCAGGGGGAGCTTGCTCGGGTAACATTAAACAGATCCCTCTTCACTGACCTGGTTCGCCCTCATTTATTTCCCCCTTCGCCTGCCAAGTATCAAGCTGGCGCAGTTCCCGCGCCCCTCGGCCGATCTTCCGCCTTAGCAAGGTCCGCAGCGTAACGCCATCTGCATAGCCCACTTTTTCCGCGATCTGTTCAACACTTGCGTTCGTGGTCTGCAATAGATGTACCGCCCGCTCCACGCGCAAATCCTGGAAATAAGACAGGGGTGACTTTCCCAATACTGTCTGAAGTCGCCGCGCCAAAGTGCGTTCGCTGGCGCCAACTGCCAGTGCAGCGGCTTTCAAAGAAAAGCCCTGCGCCAGATTGTGGCGGGCCCAATGCTCAAACCGCTCCACCACCGGGTCGGAGTGTGCCAAGTGGTCGGGAATCACAAAGGCCGCCTGCGAAGGACGTGGGTCCATCACCAGATAACGGGCAGCCAGCGTCGCCAGGGCAGGGCTGGAACGGCGTATCAGCCATAAAGCCAAGTCCAGATGCGCCAATGCCGCACCAGCAGTAACCACGCCTTTTGATTCGGCCAACATTCGGGATTCATCCAGATGCACCCGTGGATATAACTCCCGAAATAATGGCGCCAGCCACCAACTGGTTGTCGCAGGCTGGTCATCCAACAGTTGCGCACCTGCCAGGATAAATGTGGCGGTACACGCACCGGCAACTACCGCCCCTTGTGCGGCCCAATCCCGCAATAGTTGGCCCGCCTCGGCAATATCCGGCCGGCTTAACGCTGCCCGCAAAGCAGGTGGCGTCTTAAAACCCAATGCTGGCACCACCACAATGTCCGGGCGGGGCAGGGACCGTCCTGCCACCACAGGCACCAGTAGACCTTGCGCTGTCTGCACGCGTCTGCGAACACCCGCGACGGTAACAGTTGCCCGCAAGGGCAGCATAGCCGTGGATTCGGACAACTCGTTGGCTGTTGTGAAGGTATCGAGCAACGTGGACAGGCCCGTGTCGAATACGTCATTCAGTACCAGGACATAAATATTCATGGCAAGAATGATAGCATTATTGGCAATTTCGCCAAATCCCAATGATCGTACGTTCCCCTATGATTCGGTCTCCCTTAACAACATCAGTAAGCGAGAAAAACCATGACCAAACTAGCCTTGTTCGTACGCCTGGAAGCCAAATCTGGTAAGGAAAACGCACTGAAGGATTTTCTGGAGAGCGGTTTGCCATTGGCGAACGCGGAATCGGAAACACCCGTCTGGTTCGCACTGCGTTTCGGCCCGACAACCTTCGGCATTTTTGATGCGTTTGATAATGAAAATGGCCGGCAAGCGCACCTGAACGGCAAGATCGCTGCAGCATTGATGGCCCGTGCGGACGAATTGTTGGCAACACCGCCGAGCATTGAGAAAGTGGATGTACTGGCTGCAAAACTACCAGCTTAAGCGTCGACAACCCAATGAAATAGGGCTCAGCTTGCTGAGCCCTATTTCATTCTCATATATGCTTACTCTAAGCAGAAACCGCTTCGCAGGTCTTTACTAGCCGCGCTCAGAATCTATTCACGATCTGTCGCGAGCAGCCGTCAGCAGGGTGAAGTGCAGCGCAGAAGCCGGAATGTACTTAGGTACATGAGGACTTCGAGCAGCACATGAGCCCTGATCACGGCTGCGCAGTAAGATCGTTTAGAAAACGACACCTGCCCGCAAGATCACATTCGCATACGGCGAACACTCACCAGTCCGCACAATGGCGCGTGCACTACTTGTCATCGCCTTGAATTGCTCATGGCTGATCGACCGCTGTTCAACCCCCTCCAGACGAATCGCCAACTGCTGGGCAACGGCCGGGTTGCAGACATGCAGATCGCTGGCCAACACGGCGCACTCAACCTGTAACTCACTCAACACCGCCGCCAGTACCGCATCAAAACTGGGCAACCCAGGTGTGACAGCAAGGTCGATACGACGTGGACCGTCTGGAATAGGCAAACCTGCATCGGCAATAACCAGCATCTCCCCGTGCCCCATGCGGGCGATCACATCCGACAACTCCGGATGCAGCAACTGCGTTTTTTTCATTTACTGCTTTCTTCTACTTTTTCTACAAATCACTTCAGGTGCTCAGCTCAACCCGTCGAGGAATCGACGATTGTGCGCCATGCCGCGTCACCCCCAGTGCGGCCGCCCGTTGGCCTAACCTGGCCGCATCCTGCAAAGACTTACCCTCAGCCAGCCCAACGCTGAAGCCGCCAATAAAAGTATCGCCGGCTCCCGTGGTATCCACGGCCTCTACGGGGAAAGCAGGCAGATGCTGGCTGAATTTGTCGGTAGCGACGAATACCCCTTTTGAACCCAAGGTGATCAGCACATGCTTTACGCCTTTCGCCAACAGCGCCTCAGCCGCAACCGCCGCTGTTGGCACATCGGTAACCGGCTTGCCAGTCAACAAAGCAGCTTCGGATTCATTTGGTACGAGGTAGTCGATCAATGGCCAGATTTCGTCCGGTAAAGCCGCTGCTGGTGCGGGGTTGAGCAAAACAGGGCAGCGGTACTCCTTTGCCAGCTTGGCTGCATGCAGTACCGTGGCAACCGGTACTTCCAACTGTAAGACCAGCATGGCGGCGCCATCCAGCAATCCCGCAGCTGCATCCAGGTGTTCTGCCGCAAGCTTGGTGTTGGCCCCCAATGCAAGGGAAATACGGTTCTGCGCGGCATCGTCCACAGTGATCATAGCCACACCACTGGCGGTTTCGGCATCAACCCCAACCGTTTTATCCGCAATGCCTTCTGCTACCAGACTTGCCCGCATGGCGCAGCCGAATGCGTCGTCACCCACACGGCCGATCATGGCCACATTGCCGCCCAGACGTGCACAAGCCACCGCCTGATTCGCCCCCTTGCCACCCGGTTGCGTAACGAAGTCATAGCCGGTCAGCGTCTCGCCCGCTTCAGGCGCGCGCGGCACCCGCATTACCAGGTCCATATTCAAGCTGCCAACAACAATCAGACGGCGAGAGGATGATTTGAATGAAGTCATGAGGTATCCAATTATTGGTTGATTTTTAAAGGAAAAGACTCATCCATGCTGTGGCAGGGCAACAGCAGGGTCGAAAACCGCGGTAGAACTACGAACACGCAATTCGGGTTGCAACATCACACAACGTAATTCGGCCCGACGCCCCTGAATACGCTCCAGCAGCATGGCCACTGCTGTTGCACCGATGCCCTCCTTGGGCTGGACTACCGTCGTCAATGGCGGGCTGCTGAAAGAGGTCAGCTCAATGCCATCGAACCCGATGATGGACAACTGATCAGGAACACGGATGCCCAGCTCGTAGGCGGCGCACATTGCTCCAATCGCCATCAGGTCATTGCAAGCAAAGACGGCGCTGGGGCGTTGCGGTTGCATCAGTAAAGCACTCATGGCCTCGTAACCGCCCCGGCTGGTGAAATCCCCACGCCACAGTGCATCAATGGGCGGCGTCAGACCGGCTTCCCCCATTGCCAGGCGCCAGCCCGCAATACGCTGGTCGCTGGGGGAGAGCTCCGCAGGCCCACCAATGCAGGCAATGTTGCGATGGCCAAGCGACAAAAGATGCTGGGTCGCCAGATAACCGCCTTGCACATGATTCACCTCGACCAGATCGTACTGGACGCTTTCCAGCTCACGGTCCACCAAGACCAGTGGCAAACGCAATTCCTCCAGCAAACTGTGCAGGCCTACGTCCTCACCCGAGGTAACCACAATCAGCCCGTCGATACGACGCTCTGTGAGCACACGCAGGTAGACGCTTTGCTTATGCGGGTTATCGTCGGAGTTGCACAGGATGACGTTGTACCCCGCATCGAAACACCGTGCCTCGATCACACGCAGAATTTCGGCAAAGTAGGGGTTGGAGCTGTTCGGGATCATCATCCCTATCGTGTGTGTCACATTGTGCTTCAGACTCCTGGCCACAGCGCTGGGTACATAGGACAGCGCCTGGATTGCCTCTTCGATACGCGCCCGTGCGTCGTCGCTGACCGGGCGTGTCTCGTTAAGCAGATGCGATACAGTTGTGATCGACACCCCAGCGCGATGCGCTACGTCCTTCATCGTGGCCATGCAAGACTCCGGTAGCGCATCATGCCTGACGGTTACGGCGACGCTCGCGCATCATGTCCAACACAACGGCGGCGACAATAACGCAGCCGGTAATGATGCGTTTCGTCGGCTCACTGGCACCCACTTGCGCCAAGCCCGCCTCCAGCACAGCAATAATCAGCACGCCAAAGAAAGTGTTAATGACTGAACCCCTGCCACCCATGAGGCTGGTACCGCCAATCACGACCGCGGCAATTACCTGAAGCTCCATACCCACCCCCATATTCGGGTCGGCAGCCTCAAGGCGGGAGGTCTGGATCAGGCCGGCCAATGCCGCCAACACGCCCAACAAGGCAAATACCGCCACCTTGATCGGGCGCGGATCGACACCGGCCAGCCGCATGGCTTCCTCATTGGTGCCGATGCCGATCATGTAACGACCGAACACGGTACGGGACAATACGATCTGCCCGGCGATCACAATCAGAATCGCCAGAATGAAAGCAGGGGAGATACCGCCGGCAATCGGAGCACTCAGCCATTCAACGGTGCTACCGATGTATTGGGTGCGCGAATCTGTCGCAATATAGGCGCTGCCACGGGCAATTTCGAGCATGCCCAGCGAAACAATGAACGAGGGCAGACGCCAGCCCACCGAGACCATACCGGTAAGCAAGCCGCACCCCAGCCCGACCAAGAGGCCAAGCATGGCAGCGGGCCAGATGCCCCATTGCCACTGTTGTAGCGCGATAGCGGTGACAGCTGCGCCGAGTGCCATCACCGAACCGACGGAAAGGTCGATACCCGCAATGACCAGCACAAAGGTCATGCCCACCGCCATGATCGCCAGGGCAGGGATATCGTTCGCGATGGTGATAAAGGTTTCTGCTGTGAGGAAGTATTGGCTGATTGAACCAAAGAGCAGAATCATTGCCGCCAAGGTGGCAATCAACCCGATATAACCGCCCAATGCATGACGCAACCGGGTAGCCTTGGGGGAGTCGCTGACCGGTGCAGCAGATATTGTTTGAGAGGATTGCATGGGAACCTTCGAAAGAACTTTTTAGTGAGATGTTGTCGTGGTGTAGGGCGAATTCGCGAGATTCGCATAGCCGCTGAAGCAAGCCTCCAGCAGAATCTGTTCGGACCACTCGCCACGCTCGAATATGCCCACCAATCGCCCAGCGCTCATTACGCCGATGCGATCGCAGACAGTCATCAATTCGCGTAGGTCGCTCGATACCATCAGCATGGCTTTACCGGCTGCAGCCAGACGGTCGAGCTCCTGATACAGATCAGCCCGTGCGCCAATGTCGACGCCGCGAGTGGGCTCATCCAACAACAACACATTGCAGTCCCGGTGCAGCCAACGGGCGAACACCACCTTTTGCTGATTGCCGCCCGATAACTCACCCACCGCCTGCTCGACCGAGCCGCACTTCACCCGAAGCATGTCGGCGAGGCGTTTTGTCACGCTATGCTCGGCTACCTTGTTAAGCCAGCCACGGCGGTTGACGGCAGCGAGATTGGCAAGCGTGGTATTGACGCGGATCGACTGGTTCAGCAGCAGTCCCTGCGCTTTGCGATCCTCCGTCACCAGGCCGATACCATGGCGTATAGCCGACATCGGCGAATCTATAGCAACTGGCTGTGCCGCCTGATCAAGGAACAAATGGCCACCATCCTTGCGATCGGCTCCGAACAGCAAACGCAACAGCTCGGTACGGCCAGCCCCCACAAGACCCGCCAAACCCATGATTTCGCCAGCATGCAAGCTCAGGTCCACATCACATACCTGCGTTCCTCTGCGCAGACCGTGGGCACGTAAGCGCATCGCCCCGGCGGTACGGCGTGGGCGCGTCGCCCCTTCGTCTACCGCGCGGCCCACCATCCGCTGTACCAACTCGTCCTGCAACACCCCCGCCATGGGGCGCACATCCACCAGACGACCGTCACGCAACACAGCAACACGATCGGCAATCCGCTGCAGTTCATCCAAGCGATGGGAGATATAGATAATGCCTACGCCACTCGCCTTCAGCCGGGCTATTTGCTCGAACAGATGCGCGATTTCGCGATCCGTCAGCATGGCAGTGGGCTCATCCAGAATCAGCAGTTTGCAATCACCAACCAGATTCCGGGCAATTTCTACCATCTGCTGGTGCCCAATCCCCAAGGAACCGACAAGCGCTCCTGGGTCGATATCGTCCAGGCCAATAGCCGCCATTTGACGCCTAGCCTGCTCATGCAAAGCACGTTGATCAATCATGCCGAAGCGGTGGGGCAACTTATCCAGCAGCAGGTTTTCCGCCACGCTCAGCGTGGGTATCAGACTCAACTCCTGCATCACCATGCGTACGCCCAGTCGCTCGGCGTGGCTACGGGAAGCAGGCTGAAAGGATTGCCCTGACAATGTCAGCTCACCGGTGGTCGGCTGTACCAACCCACAGATAATTTTGGAGAGGGTGCTTTTTCCGGCACCATTCTCTCCTGTCAGTGCCAGCACCTCGCCAGCATGAAGGTCAAGCGTAATGTCGCTCAGCACCGGCGTTGCGTAATGTTTGGAAATGCCGGCAACGCTTAACAAAGGGGTAGGGGACGTCATGACTACATCCAGTGAGGGGAAATAAGAACCTATTCTCGATCGTACTGTGCAGCTGTGATCAGGGCTTATACGCTGCTCTGCGCCCTGCTGACAGCTGCTCGCGACCGATCGTGAACGGATTCTTGATGACTCACGGCCGCCCTGCGCACAGCCCTGAGAACATGCATCTCAGGCTATGCACAGATGCTTGTTGCTGATTACTTGGTTACCAGTTGCACCGGGGTCTTGACTTGAACAGGCAAGGCTTTCTGCGGCGTCTTCTCGGCCAATGCCTTCAGCGCTGTCTCAATACCGAAAACCGCTTGTTTGGCCGCATACTGATCCGCTGTGGCATCTATTTTCCCGGCGGTCAACATGGGTTTGATCGCAGAAATATTGTCGTAACCGACGATCTTCACTTTGTCCGTTTTACCTGCTGACTTGACGGCAGCAACTGCACCAAGCGCCATATTGTCGTTTCCGCACAGCAAGGCTTTCAGGTCAGGGTATTCACGCAACATGGCCGATGCCACGGTGTTGCCTTTTTCGATTTCCCATTGGCCGGACTGCACCGCAACAACCTGCACACCCGCAGCCTTCATGGCATCCTGGAATCCTAGCGTCCGCTGCTGCGCATTGGATGTGGTGGATACCCCCTCGATCACGCCGACTTTGTCCCCTGCTTTCAGTTGCTTGGCCAGATGCGTGCCCACCAATTGCGCACCGGCACGATTATCCGGGCCAACAAATGGAATACTCAGCCCTTTTTCCTTCAGTGCCGCCACGTCAAACTGGTTATCGATATTCACCACCAGAATGCCTTTTTCGATGGCGCTCTTCATCGCCGGCACCAACGCTTTGGAATCGGCAGGGGCAATCACAATCGCATTTACCCGTTGGGCAACCATCTGTTCAACGATCTTGATCTGCCCGGCTGTATCGGTTTCATCCTTGATGCCATTCGCCACCAGGTCATAAGTGGCGTGTTGTTTCTGATGCGCCTTGGCGCCATCCTCCATCGTGCGGAAGAATTCGTTTGCGAGTGACTTCATCACCAAGGCAACCTTGGGCTTGTTTTCAGGCGCTGCATTGGCCGCAAGGGCGTGCTGCAATGGCAATGCACCAAAGGTCAGGGCCGCGGCAAGCAGCTTCAGTGTGTGACGACGGGGGAACATTCAAATCTCCTTCATGCAAATCGAGGGTGTGGGTATTGCCGTGGCAGCCGAGAGGGGAAATGTAGCGAGAAACAACCCACTACGCAAACGTTTGCGCTAGTCTCAACGAGCAGGGGAAAGCCTGTCAAGCGGCATAAATGCTGCGCTGCGGCAACGATAACGTAGGATTTGATTGTGCGTTTTTATTCAATGCGCAAACTAAAATTCAGAAAAGTACTCTTAACCCAATCAATGCATGTCTCTCAAGATGTTTTGATAATGGGATACAAAGGGTAAAAACGGACATAACTACACGGTATTACCTAGGGTTCAGACTCACACGCCCCAGAGGGTATTACGGGTGTAGTCCGCTGGATTGAACTACGTTTCCCTCTGACCACCTAATAATCCGTCAAGCAGGAAGAGGCCAACTTGCTGATCAACTGTGTTGCATACCAAAACGGCAAAAAGCTGGCTGATATTCCCCATACGGACATCAGCGAGTATGTCCAGCAACCCGGCTGCTTCGTTTGGGTTGCATTGCGCGATCCATCCGCAGAAGAGCTGGAGGAGATGCGCAAAGAGTTCGGCTTGCACGAATTGGCAGTTGAGGATGTCACCAAAGGCCACCAGCTGCCCAAGATCGAAGAATATGGCGACACTTTGTTTGTCGTGCTTCACCTGCTCGAAATGGACGATGCAGGCAAAATCAACATAGGCGAAGTAGGGGTCTTTGTCGGGCCGAACTATGTGTTATCGGTGCGCAGCCATTCCGGTATCAACTTCTTGAATGTGCGTGAACGGTGCGAGCGTGAGCCACACTTGCTGAAATTTGGGGCCGGCTTTGTGCTGTATGCATTGATGGACGCGGTGATTGACCGTTACATCCCCATTATTCAGACGCTGGAAATCGAGTTGGAACAAGTCGAAGCCAAGATTTTTTCAGGCGGTACCACCACACGCGCCAGCATTGAGGAAATGTACGGCCTGAAGCGTAAACTTATGCTGGTGCAACATAGCGTAACTCCCTTGCTCGAAGCGGTTTCACGGCTCTATGGCGGGCGGGTGCCCCAGGTGTGCCTGGACCTGCAGGAGTACTATCGGGATATCTTCGATCATCTGGAGCGCATCAGCAGAACCATAGATGGGCTTCGCGACATCCTGAGCACCGCCATCCAGGTCAATCTGTCGATGATCTCCCTGAACGAATCGGCAGTGACCAAGAAGTTGGCCGCCTGGGCCGCGCTTTTTGCGGTGCCCACGATGATCGCCGGCATCTACGGTATGAATTTTGAGAACATGCCCGAACTGAAATGGACGCTGGGTTACCCGCTGACGTTGTTCCTCATGGGGATCCTGGACTTTGCCTTATGGTGGCGATTCAGGTGTGCCGGTTGGCTGTAGAAACAAGTAATTGAAAGGTAGCCAATGACCAGAAAACTCCCCATTGCGCTTTTAGTAGCCATTGGATTTTCATTGCATTGTCTCGCTGCAGATAAGGCACCGCCGCCAGAAGAGAAGGGGGTCGTTGATAAGGTCCAGGAAAGCGTCAAGGAGGGTTGGTCACTTATTTTTCCCGACCAGGAAAAACAAAAGCAGCAGGAGGCTGCAAAAATCGACAAGAAACGGTTACGCAACCTGACAGGCTGCGCGGCTAATGCGAAGCGCACCACATGTAAGTGCTTTACCAAAGCCGGGGGTACTGACACAACCATCCCGCTCGATAAATGTCTGCTTGCTGTCGATCGTGGTGTTGCTGCGCTGGCAAAGTGATGGGGCAGGGGGCAAGACGCCCCCCAGGTTTGGTTAAGGTTGTTTACTTACTGAAGTTACGCAGCAGCCGCGAGAAGCAGCTGTAGCTGATCATAAGCCGCGCGGGAGGCGTTGATCAGTAACTTGCGGCAAAGCGCGAATGGGTTCTTCTGCGTCTTGACGCTCAAGCATTCAAGCTTGAA
>NZ_JBQXDJ010000015.1:0-86537 GCF_052601015.1 Chitinimonas violaceus
TATGTTGTATCGCGCGACGGGTTGCCGGTGTCGTTGTGGCGCTTCCATGTAGAACCTGTCCCATAGCTCATCCTTTCGTAGCTGGCTAAAGATTAGACCAGCATACTGTGGGACTAAACATCTAAGAGCAAAACATAACCGTATGCACCCCAATCGGCAAAGGTATGGGTACCTACAAGAAGGAAAAGATAGGAAGAATCAGGGCGCAACAGATAAACCTTAGAACCTGTTTATGATCTGTCGTGAGCAGCTATCAGCAGGACGCAGAGCAGCGCAGAAACCGGAATGTACTTGAGTACATGAGGATTTCGAGCAGCACATAAGCTCTGATCATGGCTGCGCAGCAAGATCTTAAACAGGTTCTTAATCGCCAAATACAAAACGCATCGATAAATCGATAGCTTGTATATCCTTGGTCAATTTGCCTATCGAAATCCGGTCCACACCGGTCTCGGCAATCGCACGCACCGTATGCATATCCACGCCACCACTGGCTTCCAAGGCAGCCCTGCCTGCACTACGGCGTACCGCTTCGGTCATATCAGCCAGGCTCATATTGTCGAGCAATACCGACTTTGCACCGGCACTCAGGGCTTGATCGAGCTCAGCCAGGTTTTCCACCTCAATCTGGATACTGACCCCTTCAGGCGCAAGTTTGAAAGCGGCGGACAATGCCTGGGAAATACCGCCCGCAGCCGCGATATGGTTTTCCTTGATCAGGATGCCATCGTAAAGACCAATACGCTGGTTCTCTCCTCCCCCGACCTTTACCGCATATTTCTGCGCCAGACGCAGGCACGGTAGGGTCTTACGGGTATCGTGGATCTTGGTATTGGTCCCTGCTACCGCTGCCACATAGCGGTGGGTCTCTGTCGCAACCGCAGACAGCATCTGCAGGAAGTTCAAACCACTACGTTCTGCCGTCAGTAACGCACGGGCAGGACCGGTGATTTCGCACAGCACCGTATTGGCTGCGACATACGTACCTTCATCGACCTTCCAATCAATGCTGACACTGGCATCGACCTGACGAAAACATTCCGTGAACCATGGTAAGCCACATACCACAGCATCCTCCCGTACCAATACAGTCGCACGCCCAGGGCGTTCGACAGGGATCAACATGGCTGTCCAGTCGGCACGGCCAATATCCTCGGCTAAGGACATAGCAACTTGTTGGGCAATCAGGTGGGGGGCAGGCAACATCATGAGGACCAGATGAATCAGGATGGAGCGGTGATTGTAACCCGGCTGATAACCTGTTTACGATCTTGCCGCGCAGCCGTGATCGGGGCTTATCTGCTGCTCGAAACCTCATGTACCCAGTACATTCCGGTTCCTTCGCTGCTCTGTTCCCCGCGGACAGCTACTCGCGACAGATCGTAAACAGGTTCTAGAAAACCGATTCACGCATCAAGCAAACATTGCATCCGCTTAATCCATGAAAATCATTGCCGCGCCCATCGCAGCTAATTAGCTGCTTATCTTGCCGGTACTATCAAGTATGGTGATGTCAATAAAGCGAGAACCACTATGGTTCGAATTGGTGAAATTGACTTTGAAACCGCCAAGATCATAGTCACTCATACCCTCCAGTGCATTGACAAGCTTGTCACGGGTCAACTCACGCCCAGCACGCTTAAGACCCTCCACTAATACGCGGGCTCCAATGTAGCCCTCCATGCTTGGGTAATCCACACTAGTGATGCCCGCAGCCTTCATGGTTTTCTTGTATTCCTGCGCGACTATCTTGATGGCGCTGTATGGCGACGGCACGACCTGAGTAACAATCACGCCTCGGGCATCATTTTTTAGTTCGTTCACCAAGGCTTCGGTACCGACAAAGCTGAGGTTATAGAATGGGCCGACTGAATTAAGCGCCCGTGCCGCTGTAATAAATGCTGCGCTGCTCTTGTAAGCAGATACGATGAAAACTGCATTCGCGGGCTTTTTAACAATCAATTCCTCTACCGCATTGGCCACGTCCACAGTATTGCGCTTCACCGTCGCCGTGGCACCGATCGTGAGCTTGTACTTTGCTGCAGCCTCCTGCATGGCTTTGAGCCCCGCAGCACCATAGGCATCGTCCTGGTAAAGGATATTGACTGTCTTCATACCCACATTGACGATGGACTTGGCAATAACGTCAGCCTCGTCACCGTAACTCGCGCGGACATTGAATATGTTCCGGTTGAATGGTGCGCGCAAACTAGCAGCACCGGTAAAGGGGGCAATAAATGGCGCACCGACTTCTTTTATCTTTGGCAGAGAGGCATTCGACGTCGGCGTACCTACATAACCCAGCAGCGCGAAAACCTGTTCCTTATCCAGCAGCTTTGCCGTATTGGCGACAGCACGGTCTGGCTCATAGCCATCATCCAGCGTCACCAAACGGATTTTCCGCCCGTTCACACCACCACGCTTGTTGATCTCGTTAAAGTAGGCATTCGCCCCTCGACTGACGCCTTTGCCCAACTCGGCAGCCGCACCACTCAACGCTGCCGACTGACCAATGACAATCTCACTGTCTGTCACCCCTACTTCCGCCTGCGCAAACATAGACAGAATGACCAGGCTCGTCCGCCATAAATGTCGCATCACTTAACGCTCCAGTAGACTTTGGTGTTACTGCATGACAGCAGGTTTTTCAACAGAAGACAAGCCGCCAGACCGGTAAGTTCGCTGCTAAGAAACGACTGAACGACAGAATCGAAAAGCTTAGCGTCACTCATCCGAACAGGTGCTACTGACTGGCCTTGAAGCCAAATTGCCGGCTCCAGGACTTACGCACTGCCAATTTCATACTTTCGCTCAGGGGCACATACCCAAGCTCGCTGGCAGCAGCATCTCCCTGTTTAAATGCAAAAAAGAGGAATGTAAATATGCGCTCGGCTTGTGCCGACTCTTTAGGGATCATGACAAAAGTCGCCGTCGCTAAAGGCCATCCGGCATAGGTATCGTTATCCGCCAGCACCAGGTAGAAATCAGGGTCGGGGGTGTAAACCAGCTTTTCCTCATTGAATTTTGACGTTGCCAGTATCGACTCAATGCCGACCTTTATAAATGCCCCAAAATGGTTCGGTAATTGGACAGCGTTAAGTTGATCCCGTACCACCCGACCAAAATCGACATAGGCTATTGAACCCAAGGTTTTCTTGAGCAGATCCACCACGCCGCTGGTACCCTTGGCTGTTAGCCCACCTGCCAATCCCTGCATCGTGCTGCCCACACCACGTGCTTTTTTCCAGGCAGCAGACCGACCGCTGAGGTAATAGGTAAACGCGAATGTCGTACCAGAGCTGTCCTCTCGCGAAATGGGTTTGATCGGCAGATCGGGCAGTTTGGCACCCACCACTTCGTTTATTTCAACAATCTGCTTGTCGTTCCAACGGGTGATCTGCCCTTGATAAATCTTGGAGAGCAATTCACCGTTGAGCTTAAGTGCACCGGCCGGTATGCCCGGTAGATTCACCACCGGCACGACAGCCCCCATCGCTACCGGGTACTGACGCAAACCCTTCTCTTCCAATTCAGTGCGCTTAATTGGTTCATCCGAAGCACCAAAATCCACCTGTTTCCCTAATAATCGCTTGATACCTTCGCCAGAACCCACAGCGTCATATCTGATTTCGGTGGCTCCATCCTGCTTTTGATAAAGCGCAGCCCATTTCTTATATAGCGGTTCTGCAAAAGTGGACCCCGCCCCCGACAACGGCGCCGCCATTAACGAGTAAGCGCTCATCCAACCTAGACAAAGAAGGAATACAGACTGCATTGATAGTATTCTCATAGCGGCTCAACTCCCTACATAATTGATTCAATATAAATGATAAGCGCTGAGAATATAAGGAACCATGCAACGCCGAGCGCTCAGTTCCTGTAATTACTGGTTTAAGGAGTAAAAAAACAGGTATCCCGCCACTGGCAACTGTTCACTTAGATCCAGAACAAATTCTTAATCAAGTAACTTGCTCTCTTGCACGGCGATACCCTCTCGGCAATGAAGAACTTCGGAATTATTACTTAAGTCCGTCAAATAGCATCCGCATCCATATAACGAGAACATTCCCATATAGAGTGACAGAAATTGGTAACGAGCAAACTACTAATAAACAACTACTTCGCTATTCAAACAATACCGCAGCCAGCACGCGCCTATCTTCTGCTACGAGGATATTAAAAGTGCGGCACAGAGCTGATACATCCATTGCATCAACGCCGATTTGCGCTTGCATCAACGTACGCGTTAAACGTGGATGAGGGAATTGCAAGCGGCTACCGGTACCAAGCAATACCATTTCTGGCTTATGTTCAAGCATAGATGCAAAGTCTTCTTCTTGCAGATCTGCAAAGCTTGTAGGCCGCCAGGGGAAGATCCCCGTCGGGAGCACCAACAGGCTGCCGTTCTGGCGCTGCTGGTTGACGCTGACGAAATCAGCGCCATAACCGGTAAAGACATTCAGATGGGTGGGCTTGTCCGCATGTAGTTTCATGGTAGTTCATTCGCTGATTCAAGCCGCCATTTTAACGCCCGGAACCAAGAATAAGCGTTACACGCAAAGCGAATATTGCACGGCAGGAATCTTTGCTACTATCGAACGCTCCCCCCACAACTTTCAGTAACACATATCCAAGATGCGCCCGGTAAAGAAATCGCAAAAGCTCGACAAGGTCTGTTATGAAATCCGTGGTCCCGCCATGGCCCGGGCAAAACAGATGGAAGACGAGGGCCAGCGCATCATCAAGCTCAATATCGGCAACCTTGCGGTATTTGGCTTTGAGCCGCCAGAAGAGCTGATCCACGATGTGATCGCCAACCTTCCGCATTCCGGCGGGTATACCGATTCGAAAGGTATCTTCCCTGCGCGCAAGGCCATCATGCATTACGCCCAGCAAAAGGGCATCAAGGGTGTCACCGTTGAAGACATCTACATTGGCAATGGTGTTTCGGAATTGATATTGCTGAGCATGAACGCCCTGCTCGACAATGGTGACGAAGTGCTGGTGCCCGCGCCGGATTACCCACTCTGGACAGCCGCGGTGGCGCTCTCAGGCGGTACGCCACGTCACTATACGTGTGACGAGGAAAATGAATGGCTGCCCAACCTCGACGATATTCGCGCGAAGATCACTGAAAACACCCGCGCCATCGTCGTCATCAACCCAAACAACCCGACCGGGGCGCTTTATCCGGACGAAGTATTGCAAGGTATCCTGCAGATCGCGCGTGAACACAGCCTGATCGTGTTCGCTGACGAAATCTACGACAAGATGCTTTACGACGGTCACCAGCACACCAGCATTGCCTCACTGGCTGAGGACGTGTTCTGCGTCACCTTCAACGGTCTGTCAAAAAACTATCGTGCTTGCGGCTATCGTTCTGGCTGGATGGTACTAAGCGGTGACAAGCGCCATGCGCAGGACTACATCGACGGTCTCAATATCGTCGCCTCGATGCGTCTGTGCGCCAATGTCCCCAGCCAACATGCCATTCAGACAGCCCTCGGTGGATATCAAAGCATTGAAGAACTGATCGGGCCAAATGGCAGGTTGACGCGCCAGCGTGATACGGCCTGGGCGCGGCTGACTGCCATACCTGGCGTCAGCTGTGTCAAACCCAAGGGAGCGCTTTATCTCTTCCCCAAGCTGGACCCGAAGGTATACCCGATCGCCGACGACCAGGCATTCATCACCGAGCTGCTGGAGGAAGAGCGGGTACTGCTCGTACAGGGAACAGGCTTCAACTGGCACTCACCCGATCATCTGCGGGTCGTGTTCCTGCCCCATATGGAAGAGCTCAACGAGGCGCTTGACCGGTTTGAACGGTTCCTGGCCAATTACCGGAAACGCCACGCTACCTAGAACCCATAGCAGGCAATGCGCTTGACCTGTTCACGATCTATCGCGAGCAGCGTGCTTAAGCTGTTGTCTACGGCGAAAATCATGAACAGGTCCCAGATCCATGCCCCAAATCATCGCTATCACCAACGACCAACACGAGATTATCGAGCCTGTTTGGCTGGCGCGTGCCGAAAACGTGCATCGTGAACTGCGCCCCCAGCTCGATGCCAACTATGCGGCGCAAATGGCCGCTATCTTTGCCGATGGCGCAGGGATGATTGTGGCGGTGGAAGAAGAAACGGTTGTTGGTGTAGCGGTATTTCGGCAGTATCGCAATACTTCTTGTGGTAACCAGTTCTATATTGATGATCTGGTCACCACTTCTCAGCGGCGCTCACAAGGTGTCGGCAAATTACTGCTGGACTGGCTAAAACAGAAAGCCGGTGATGGCGGCGCAAAAGTATTCAAGCTGGATTCCGGTACGCAACGCCAACAGGCGCACAAGTTCTACTTCCGTGAAGGGCTTGTGATCAGCTGCTTCAATTTCACCCAAAGTTTGTAAGGCTGTCTATGAAACCGATTCAAATTGGCTTATTGGGCTTTGGCACCGTCGGCTCTGGTGTTGCCAAGGTACTTGTCCGCAACGCCGAAGAAATTGGCCGTCGTGCCGGTCGCGCCATTGAAGTAAAGCGTGTTGCTGTGCGCAATATTGAAAAAGCCCGTGCGGCCGCGCCAGCTGCCGTCGTCGATGGCTTGACTTTCGGTAATGACATGCTGGCCGTGGTGAACGACCCAGAGATAGATATCGTTTGCGAGCTCATGGGTGGCACAACCCTGGCCAAAGACCTTGTATTACGCGCAATCGCTAATGGCAAACACGTTGTCACCGCCAACAAGGCGCTGCTGGCCATGCACGGCAACGAAATTTTCGCTGCAGCCCAAAAAGCTGGCGTAATGGTGATGTTCGAAGCCGCTGTCGCTGGCGGGATTCCCATTATCAAGGCTCTACGCGAAGGTTTAACGGCAAACCGTATCGAATGGCTAGCAGGCATCATCAACGGCACGTCGAATTTCATCCTGACCGAAATGCGAGACAAGGGCGCCGCGTTTGCCGATGTGCTGGCCCAGGCCCAAAAGCTTGGTTACGCCGAAGCCGATCCGACCTTCGATATCGGTGGACACGACGCGGCCCACAAGCTGACTATTCTGGCAGCGATCGCTTTCGGCATCCCAATGCAGTTCGACAAAGCCTACCTGGAAGGCATTTCTACACTCACGCGCGAGGACATCGCCTACGCCGAGGAGCTAGGTTACCGGATCAAGCTGCTGGGCGTCGCCAAACGTCGCCCGAATGGCATCGAATTGCGTGTCCACCCTACTCTGATTCCGGCCAAACGCATCATCGCCAATGTCGACGGCGTCATGAATGCCGTAGTTGTACAGGGTGATGCAGTTGGCCAAACCTTGTATTCCGGCCGGGGCGCAGGGTCCGAACCCACCGCTTCGGCTGTAGTTGCCGACTTGGTTGACGTCACCCGTCTCTTAACCGCCGACCCTGAGCACCGCGTACCTTATCTCGCCTTCCAGCCAGACCGCCTGGCCGACCTGCCTATCCTGCCGATCAGTGAAGTCGAGACATGCTACTACCTGCGCCTGAAAGCCCACGACCAACCTGGCGTCATGGCTGATGTGACGCGCATCCTGGCCGATGCCGGCATCTCGATCGATGCCATGATGCAAAAGGAACCCGCGGAGGATGAAAAGATCGTCGACATCATCATCCTGACGCACGTGGCGGTGGAGCGTAGCGTCGATACCGCAATCGATCGCATCGAAGACCTGAATACCATCGCAGGCCGCGTAACTAAACTACGCTTGGAAAATCTGGACAAGTAGAGGCGTTCCCATGCATTACATCAGTACCCGTGGCGGCATGGCCCCGCAAAACTTCTGCGACATCCTCGTAGGCGGCCTCGCACCTGATGGGGGCTTGGTTGTACCGGACGAATACCCACAAATCGATAGGTCAACGCTGGCAGGCTGGCGCTCGTTGACTTACCCCGAACTGGCATTTGAAATCGTTTCGCGTTTCGCCACCGATATCCCAATTGCAGATGTTAAGCGACTGGTCGAAGCCGCTTACACAGAGCAGGCTTTCGGTAGCAAAGCCATTACACCGCTGAGCGAACTGGAAGAAGGCCTGCACCTGCTGCATTTGTCCAATGGCCCTACCCTGGCGTTCAAAGATATTGCCATGCAGCTGCTTGGGCAACTGTTCGAATACGTGCTGGAAAAGCGTGGCGAAGCGGTAAACATTGTGGGCGCCACTTCAGGTGATACAGGATCGGCTGCCGAATACGCGATGCGTGGCAAGCGTGGTGTCAATGTCTTCATGCTGAGCCCGCATGGCCGGATGAGTCCGTTCCAACGGGCGCAGATGTTCAGCCTGCAGGATGCCAATATCCACAATGTCGCTATCGAAGGCACCTTCGATGACTGCCAGGACATTGTCAAAGCCATCAATAATGACGCTGCCTTCAAGCAAAAGTACAAGGTCAGCGCAGTCAATTCCATCAACTGGGGCCGTATCGTCGCCCAGGTGGTGTATTACTTCCATGCCTATCTGCACGCTGCCAAACAGATTGGGGATGAAGTCGACTTTGTGGTGCCATCAGGTAACTTCGGCAATATCTGTGCGGGCCATATCGCACGCCAGATGGGCCTGCCGGTTGGCAAACTGGTTGTGGCCACGAATGAAAACGACGTATTGGATGAATTCTTCAAGACAGGTCGTTACACCATACGTGGTGCCAAGGATACCCATGCCACCTCCAGCCCTTCGATGGATATTTCCAAGGCATCGAACCTGGAACGTTTTGTATTTGACCTGATCGACCGCGATAGCAAAGCACTGGCCAAGCTATGGAAAGAGGTCGACAGCACAGGCGGGTTCGACCTCGGCAAGACACCTTTCTTCGCCCGCATGGTGGGTGAATTCGGTTTCAGCTCGGGCAAGAGCACCCATGCCGATCGCATCGCCACTATCCGAACAGCGAAAGCAAAATGGAACGTGGTGCTCGACCCACATACGGCAGATGGCGTCAAAGTGGCATTGGAAGCGCGTCGCCCAGGTGTGCCCATGGTGACGTTGGAAACTGCGCTGCCCGCCAAATTCGAAGGCATCATCCTGGAAGCCCTAAACACCGTGCCGCCACGGCCAGCCCATTTGAGCAACCTGGAAAGCCTGCCGCAACGCAGCGAAGTGCTGCCGAACAATGCTGAAGCCGTTAAACGCTTTGTGGTGGATGCGTTGAACTGACCCAATGCATAGGCTGACTTGCAAGTAGACAAGCACAGCGCAACAAAAAAGCGTCCTATTTAGGGCGCCTTTTTGTTAACCACTCTGTTGTCACACCATTAACCTGTCTTGCCAGAAAACGCTTCCTGCATGGCTTTGTCACGTTTCGCCTGCGCAGATAGCATCAACCGGTTGGACACCACCACAAAGACGGTAACTACGACGATCACCACGGTTGCCAGTGCGTTCACTTCAGGCGTCGGCCCAATACGTACCGAAGAGAAGATCCACTGTGGCATGGTGGTGGAACCCGGTCCAGACAGGAAGGCAGTCAGTACATAGTCATCCAGGGACAACGTGAAACTGAGCAACCAACCTGACACCAAAGCCGGTGCGATCACCGGGATGGTGATCACGAAGAAGACCTTGAACGGGTGGCACCCGAGGTCCATTGCGGCATCCTCAAGCGATCGGTCCAACTCCTTCAGACGGGACTGCACCAGTACCGCCACATAGGCCATGCACAGCGTGGTATGACCTAGCCAGATCGTGACCATGCCGCGCTCGCCAAACGCCCAGCAGCCCATCCGACTCAACAGACCCAGAGGTTCATCTGCCGAGCAACCCAGACCGGACTGCAGCGAAACAAACAGCAGCAGCATGGACAAGCCTACAATCACCTCGGGCATCACCATAGGTGCGGATGTCAACCCAGCGAACAATGACTGACCTTTGAAACGGCCAAATCGCGCCAGTACAAAGCCCGCCAAAGTCCCCAGCACCACCGCCAGGGTTGCAGACAGGAAGGCGATCTTGAAGCTGAGCCCTGCGGCATGCAGCAGATCATCATTGCGGAACATCTCGCCATACCACTTTAACGAGAAGCCGCCCCACACGGTGACAAGCCGGGACTCATTGAATGAGAAGATGACGAGACTGGCGATAGGGATATAGAGGAAGCAGAACCCCACCAGCATGAACAAACGGTTCGCAATCGGCATTCTGGTCATGCTGCCTCCTGCTGCTTTTGTTCAAAGCGCTGGAACCACACGATCGGTGGAATCAACAACGCCAACATCACCACTGCAACGGCAGCTGCTTGCGGCCAATCGAGATTCGGGCCAAAGTCATCCATCAACTTGTTACCGATGAACACCACGTCACCGCCCCCCAACAACGCCGGAATCACGTATTCCCCCACCGCCGGAATGAACACCATCATGCAACCTGCGATGATGCCAGCCTTGGACAAAGGCAAGGTGATCTGGAAGAAAATGGTCCATTTATTGGCTCCCAGGTCAGCCGCCGCTTCAAACAGGCGGCCATCCAGCTTGGTGAGGTGGGCATACAGCGGCAAAATCATGAACGGCAGATAGTTGTAGACCATGCCCAGCAACACCGAGAACGGGGTGTAGAGCATCTGCAATGGCTCATCGATCAACCCCAAGGCCATCAGCATATTGTTGATGATGCCGTTATCTTTGAGAATGCCAATCCAGGCGTAGACCCGCAGCAGGAAGGACGTCCAGAACGGAATCATCACCAGCATCAACAGGGTATTACGGGTCGCCTCGTCCGCACGCGCAATGTTGTAGGCCAGCGGATAGCCAATCAACAACGTGCAGATCATGGTGAAGAAAGCCAGTTTGATAGCGTTCCAATAGGCGATCACATACTGGCTTTGCTCGGCAGCCTCACTCCAAGACTCCGTACCGAAGGACTTCACCTCATCCAGAATCGTGCTGTACTTGCCGGTGTTGAGCGTAACCGTGGTCTTGCTTTCCTCGTGGGTTACCAACGGCGTATAGGGCGGCTGGGCGATGTCGGGCTCGGCAAAACTGATCTTGAGCACGAAGAAAAAAGGCAACGCGAAGAAAAACAGCAGCCAGACGTAAGGAATGGCGATAACGCCGACCCGCCCTGCTGGCAAATATTTGCTCAGCCACTTCTTCATGATGTCAGCACCACGCCGGCATTATTGGACCACTTGACCACAACCTCATCACCCCAGGTGGCGGGCTTGGCGTCACCCCAATGGCTGGTCGGCACATTCGCCATCACCACGCGGCCCGAAGCCAGCTTGACGTGATAGACCGAATGCGACCCCAAATAAGCGATGTCGTGCACCTTGCCATCCACCCAGTTGTACTGGGCATTAGGTTTGTCGCGGCACAAGGTGACATCTTCGGGGCGGATCGAATACCAGACTATCATGCCTTCAGCACCGGTGATACCGTGGTCCACATAGATGCCGCGCTCAAGTGCCTGGCTTTCGATGACGATATGGTCAGGCTCATCCACTGCCAACCGGCCTTCAAAGATATTGGTCGAGCCAATAAATTCGGCGGTGAAGCGGCAGTTGGGGTATTCGTAGATCTCACGCGGGCCGCCAACCTGCATGAGCTTGCCTTCGGACATGATGGCGATACGGCTCGCCATGGTCATGGCTTCTTCCTGATCATGAGTCACCATGATGCAGGTCACACCCACTGTCTCAATCACATTCACAAGTTCAAACTGCGTCTGTACGCGCAGCTTCTTGTCCAACGCACCCAGGGGCTCATCCAACAACAATAGCTTCGGGCGTTTGGCCAGTGAACGTGCCAATGCCACACGCTGCTGTTGCCCGCCGGAAAGCTGGTGGGGTTTACGCCGTGCGTATTTCTTCATCTGCACCAGGTCAAGCATCTTGCCGACACGCTCAGCAATCTCATCACGGGGCAGCTTGTCCTGCTTCAAACCAAAGGCAATGTTTTGCTCTACCGTCATGTGCGGGAACAAAGCATAGCTTTGGAACATCATATTCACAGGCCTTACATAGGGCTGCAGGTCGGTAATGTCCTGGCCATCCAGGACGATGCGCCCCTCTGTGGGCTTTTCCATGCCAGCCAACATACGGAGCAAGGTGGACTTGCCGGAGCCGGAGCTTCCCAACAGTGCAAATATCTCGTTCTTCGGGATAACCAAGTCAACATCATCGACTGCGTAAAAGTCACCAAACTTCTTGGTAACGCCCTTAATTTCCAGGTAATTCTTCTTGCTTTCGTCGGCCTCGGCCGAGCTCGGTGTTACCGCCACGATAGAAACTCCATGCAGGTTCGATCATTGCCAAATCAAACGCGTATTTTGAAGCAAATAGGCGTTTGATTTGATAACGATTTAGCGAATTTTTGCAAAAAAAAGCCGACAAGGCTGTCGGCCAAGGACTGGACGGCTTATTTAGCCGCTTTGAACTGATTGAAATATCGGGTGATCAACTTCTGGGAAGCCGTATCAATCGGCTTCTTCGCCTGCAATTTGGCCAGACTTTCCTGGCTCATGAAAATCTTCGGGTCATCGGCGATCTTCTTGTCCACGAACGCAGCTGCTTTCAAATTTGGGTTGGCGTAGTTCACGTGGTTTGAAATCTCAGCCACCACCTTCGGGTCGAGAATGTGATTGATCCATTTGAAGGCGTTATCCACATTCTTGGCATCCTTCGGGATTGCCATGTTGTCGATCCAGAGCACGGTGCCTTTGCTGGGTACGATGTACTCGATCTTCTGCCCATTCTTGGCTTCCTCTGCCCGATCCTTGGCAATATAGGTATCACCATTGAATGACATCGCAACGCAGACGTCACCATTGGCCAGCAGGTCGATCGGGGAGGAATTAAAGACGCGTATATCCTTGCGTACCTTCTTTAATACTTCGGTGGCGGCTTTCAACTGCGCCTCAGAATGATCGTTGGCCTCTTTGCCCAAATAGATATTCACCATCGAATACACGTCGCTGCCAGTGTCCATGAATGAGATACCGCAGGACTTAAGCTTTTCGGTGTATTTAGGGTTGAAGATCAATTCCCATTCATCGGCTGGCATAGGCTCGCTACCCAGCGCCTTTTTGACCTTATCGACATTGATGCCAAACGCCGTGGTGCCCCACATATAGGGTACAAGGAACTTGTTACCAGGGTCCGCCACTTCTGCCTTCTTGAGGATTTCCGGGTTCAGGTTGGCATAATTGGGAATCTTGGATTTATTGATGGGCATAAAGATGCCCGACTGTATTTGCTTGGCGGCAAACTCAAGCGAAGGTACGACAAGATCGTAACCAGACTTACCCGTCATCAACTTCGCTTGCAATGTTTCATTGCTGTCGTAAACATCGTATTTAACCCGGACGCTATTCGCTTGTTCGAACGTGTGCAGGGTATCGACGCCAATGTAGTCGTTCCAGTTGTAAACATTCAGCTTGCCTGCGGCAGTGGCCTGAAGCGAGATAGCCATAAGCGCGGCGGTCAACCCTGTAACTGCAAACTGCTTCGTTGCCATCGAACCTCTCCTTATTGATTAAATTTGTTGGAAATTGCGCTTCTGACAACTGAAACATGAAGACACGATGCCTGTCATATCTTCTAATAAGCCCGCTGACGATCTGTCGTACGCAGGCCTCACAGCAGGCCAAACCTCCAAGACACCAGCATGCGTTTGCATGCTGGCTTGTTGCGCTTCAACAAGACGACGTTGAAAACGCCCCCGGAATGCTCATCGACTGCTTGGAAGCCTGCCTTCTAGAACGTTTTCGCCTTACCTCACCCTTTGAACTGGTTTCTAGATGCTCAGCCACGTTCAAACAGATTCCGTGATCCCATCAAGCCATGCCAAGATCACGAGCAGTCAGGCCAATGCAATGGGCAGCTTTCTCAACCAGCTCATCAATTTCTGTTTTGTTGATCACCAATGGTGGGCTCAACAACATGCGGTCCCCTGTCGCACGCATGATGAGATTGTTCTTAAAGCAGTAATCGCGACACTTCAAGCCGATTTCGCCACCATTTGCAAAACGTTTGCGGCTGGCCTTATCCTCGGTAAACTGAATACCTGCAACCAAGCCAGTACCCGCTATCTCTCCCACCAAGGGAGAACCTGCCAATGCATCGCGCAAAGCTTTCTGGAAGTAAGGCCCGGTCTCATTCTTGACCTTGTCGATGACGCCACCCTCACGCAGGATCTTGATATTTGCCACAGCAACGGCCGCTGCAACCGGATGGCCCGAATAAGTAAGGCCATGGTTAAAGTCACCAGCAGCAATCAGTGCATCCGCCACCTTCTTGCGAATCGCAACCACGCCCATAGGCACATAACCGCTGGTCAAACCCTTGGCCAAAGTCAGCGTATCCGGCTCAAAACCAAAATGCTGATGGGCAAACCATTCACCTGTACGACCAAAGCCGCCAATCACCTCATCTGCACACAACAGCACATCGTATTGGCGACAGATACGCTGAATTTCCGGCCAGTAGGTTTCCGGTGGGAAGATCACACCGCCAGCCCCCTGGAAGGGCTCACCAATAAAGGCCGCAACATTTTCCGCGCCCAGCTCCAGAATTTTGGCTTCAAGCTCACGGGCGCACTTCAGGCCGAATTCGGCTGGGGTCAGGTCCCCACCATCGCCAAACCAGTAAGGCTGGTTGATATGGACGATATTCGGCACCTGTGAAGGCATCTGCTCATGCATATAGTCCATGCCGCCCAACGAGCCGCCGGCAATGGTAGAGCCGTGATAGCCATTCTTGCGCGAGATGATGTAACGCTTCTTCGGCTGCCCTACCGCAGCCCAGTACTGATGCACCACACGTAAAACGGTGTCATTGCCTTCAGAACCGGAGTTGCAATAGAAGAAGTGTTCGAACCCTTCAGGCGTCACTTCGCTTAGCAATTTTGACAACTCGATCACCGGAGGATGAGTCGTCTTGAAGAAGGTGTTGTAAAACGGCAATTCGAGCATCTGCTTGTAGGCGACCTCGGCAATCTCACGCCGGCCATAGCCGATGTTCACACACCAAAGCCCAGCCATGCCGTCGATAATCTTATTGCCATCCGAATCCCACAGATAAACCCCCTCAGCCTTGGTAATCACACGGCTGCCCTGCTTATTCAACGAGCCCATGTCGCTGAATGGATGCAAATGGTGGGCAGCATCGAGCTGTTGCCATTCCTGGGTGCTGCGCGCAGCAAATACGCTGCCGCCAGCCTTGTGTGCCTCGGCATAGATAGCAGGGCGATTAACAAACACATTGCTCATGAAATTCTCCATACCAGCCGTTTATAGACAGCCAAGGATTGCTGAAATAATTGAAAAGCCTACGGCAGCTCGTTTAGAACCTGTTCGCGTCAGACAAGGCGGCATCCAAAAACCGATAACACAGCCCCGTTGCACCTTATTAATCCAGGCTGCTGCCTCTCCTGCATCGGAGTAAGGCTATCGAGATATGCCCAATGCGGCTTGGAAACCGGTTCCCCGGCGCGCTTTATACATTAAGCAGCAGGTGGCTGCGTTCCCATGAACTGATCACCCGGAAGAAGGTGTCGTACTCCTTCTCCTTCACAGCACAGAAGGCGTTCACGAAGTCTGCGCCAAAGACATCGGCGATATCGGCCGAGTCGCGCATGGCTTCGATGGCGTCTTCCAGATGCCGCGGTAGATCGTAGTCCAGGTCATACCCGCTTGTGCTCATAGGCTCTGTGGGTTTGAGTCCCTTGACCATGCCGAGATAACCACAGGCCAGGGTTGCCGCCATAGCGAGATAGGGATTCACATCCACCCCCGGTACGCGGTTTTCTATCCGACGGGCATCCGGGCTGGAGTTGGGTATGCGGATACCCACTGTCCGGTTGTCGTATCCCCACTGCAGATTGATCGGTGCTGCAGTAAAGCGCGACAGGCGACGATAGCTGTTCACAAAAGGCGCCATGATCGGCATCACCGCCGGCATATAGCGTTGCAACCCTGCGATATAGCTGAGGAAGAGTTCAGAAGGGCTTCCATCTGCATTGGAAAAAACATTGTTGCCCTGCCTGTCCACTACGCTCTGGTGAATATGCATGGCACTGCCCGGCTCTTCCTGCATCGGCTTGGCCATGAAAGTGGCGTAGATGTTGTGACGCAGCGCTGTCTCACGCACAACCCGTTTGAACAGGAAGACACGGTCGGCCAAGTCAAGCGCATCGCCATGGACGAAGTTGATCTCCATCTGGCCGGCGCCCACCTCATGAATCAACGTATCCACATCCAGGCGCATCGCGTCGCTGTATTCGTATACGTCTTCGAAGTAAGGGTCGAACTCGTTTACGGCATCGATGCTGTAGCTCATACGACCGGTTTCAGCGCGGCCAGTACGCCCGATTGGCGGTTTGAGCGGGATATCGGGGTCGATATTACGCTCGACGAGGTAGAACTCCAGCTCTGGGGCTACAACGGGCTTCCAGCCGCGGTCTTCAAACAGCTTCAATACCTTGCGCAGCACATAACGTGGTGAAATCTCCACGGGGCTGCCATCGAAATTCGCACAGTCATGAATCACCAGGGCTGTCGGATCTGGCGCCCAAGGCACCATACGCAACGTATTCAAGTCTGGCACACAGATAATGTCCGGATCAGTCGGACCCGTGATGTTGTCATCGTCAGGCCAGTCGCCTGTCACGGTCTGGATCAGCACCGCCTTGGGCAGACGCATATTGGCAGAGTTGAATTGGCTTTTAGGCAGAATCTTGCCACGCGCCACACCTGTCATATCAGGGACGACACACTCAACTTCGGTAATGCCATTTTCACGGAAAAAATCTTGGAACTGGTTCATAGCCATACTGTATTTCGCCGCACTGCGGCGAACCTCCGGTTGTGAACGAGCATAACAAGGTAGGAAAGCGCGACGAGGCGGATTCCTCGTCGATTTCCAACCTTGGGTCAGTCATTTGAGGCCTGTTATCTACCTTACCGAGCAACTGCAGCTAAACATGCATGTACTACCCAACAGTCCCTGGAGGGGAGATGCCGAACTAACGGCTGGTAGAAACAGACCTTCCGAACTAACGGCTCGCTTGATACCGCCGACAATCCTCACCAAACGCCTTGAACAGGCTGGTAGAGAGTGGATTGCTGGCGTATTGCCACTCGGGGTGCCATTGCACCGCAAGCGCAAAAGCTTTAGCGTCTTGCACAGAAAACGCTTCAACAAGTCCATCCGGCGCTATCGCCTCCGCCACAAGGCCCTCGCCCAAACGCTCGACCCCCTGGTTATGGATCGAATTGACCTGATATTCCTCCAACCCGCTGGTTCGATGAATCAGACCACCTTGGCTGAACCTGACCGGGTGTGCCGGTCCATACTGGACCTCCAAGCTGGCCGTACTGTCTTCGCGGTGGTCCATCATGCCCGGCGTTTCATGCACTTTTTGCAGCAGTGAACCGCCAAACACCACATTCATTTCCTGAAAACCGCGACAAATCGCAAACACCGGCATGCCGCGTGCAATAGCCGACTTCATCATTGGCATAGCGGTCTGATCACGCGCGGTATCCAGATACTGGCCTTCAGGCAATACGGGGCCGTTGTAACGCTTCGGGTCCACCATCGATGCACTGCCGGTAAACAATAAGCCATCAACAAGGTCGAGTATCGCTTCGGGGTCCTGTTGGTCCCCCAATGCAGGAACCAGCATCGCCAAGCAATCTGCCCCGCCTATCACCGCGGTAATGTATTTCTCACCCACGCAATGGAACGGGTGCAAACCCAGCTGCTTACGATCCGCCACCAGGGCGACCAGAGGTTTACGTTTCATGCTGTTGCTGCCTTTTTCTGCGTGCTCCAGGTCAAACCCCGGAGCACGGCACTACCTGCTGTTAGAATCAGCTCACGATCTTACTGCGCGGCTATGGCCAGGCCTAATGTACTGCGCTGCACCCTGTTGACCGCTGCTCGTGGCAGATCTCAAACAGATTCTTGGATCAGTCAGCCCAACAAGGCGTCAGCTGGTACATAGGCATAGCCCAGATCATTGGCCACGGCCTCGTAGGTGATCTTGCCATTGCATACATTCAGGCCATTTTTCAGATGCACATCGTCCCGCATTGCCTGTTGCCAGCCCTTGTTTGCAATCGCCACAGCATGCACCAATGTCGCATTGGTCAAGGCAATGGTCGACGTACGCGCCACCCCACCAGGCATGTTGGCTACGCAGTAGTGCGTCACACCATCCACAACATAGGTTGGTTCTTGATGCGTTGTCGCCCGGGAGGTTTCAAAACAGCCGCCCTGATCGATCGCCACATCCACCAGAACAGACCCGGGCTTCATCAGTTTCAACATCGCCTTGCTTACCAGCTTAGGCGCTGCTGCACCAGGAATCAGCACCGCACCGATCACCGCATCAGCCTGCTTGAGCTCGCTCTCGATCGCATCCTGGGTTGAGTAAAGAGTCTTGATCCGGCCGCCAAAGGTTTCATCGATTTCCTTGAGGCGCGGTAAAGACCGGTCAAGTATCGTCACATCGGCGCCAAACCCGGCTGCCATACGCGCCGCATGCGTACCCACGACGCCGCCGCCAATCACCGTAACGTGCCCTGGTGCCACACCTGGAACCCCACCCAGCAACACGCCAGACCCACCGGCAGACTTCTCGAGACAACGCGCCGCGGCCTGAATCGCCATCCGACCGGCGACTTCCGACATCGGCGCCAGAAGCGGTAACCCGCCACGGCTATCGGTAACCGTCTCATAAGCAATCGCCACACAACCGCTCTTCACCAAAGCAGCAGTCTGATCAGGATCGGGAGCGAGATGCAGATAGGTATATAAGATCTGTCCCGCGCGCAACATGGCGCATTCCACCGGCTGCGGTTCCTTGACCTTGATGATCATGTCCGCACGCTTGAAGATCTCTTCTGCAGTCGCGATGATCTGCGCCCCGGCAGCCACGTATTGGTCATCAGGGAAACCAATCGCCGTACCGGCATTGGCCTGCACAAGGATGTCGTGGCCATTACGCTTCAGCTCTTTGACGCCGGCAGGGGTCAAACCCACGCGGTACTCGTGATTCTTTATTTCTTTGGGTACGCCGATCAGCATGTTGTTGTCTCCGTTCTTATTTATATGTGCTCAAGGCACCATCCCCATCAGTCCGATGCGTCAAACATTCTCAACGCTTCATCTCGATACGATGTCAAACATATTAGACACCAGCCATTAAACACAGCACAAGAAAGATCGGTTGTGCGCCGCAATAACCCTAATATCAATGACTTCGTCCTAATCGTGTCTGCCAAAGGGCGTAAGGCTGTATAATTTCCGCTCACGCAAGTGTTCACAATTTTGGACACTTTCAACTATCGTGCCGCAAGGAAAATGTTATGACACTGGAAGTCAGTACCCGGCTCAAAATGGTTCGCGAAAAGCATGCGTTATCGCAGCGCGAACTGGCCAAGCGCGCTGGGGTGACAAACAGCACCATTTCATTGATCGAACAGAATCGGGTCAGCCCGTCGATCTCATCCTTGAAAAAGGTACTCGATGGCGTGCCAATGAGCTTGGCTGAGTTCTTTACGTTTGACATAGAAGAACCAGCCCGCCCCTCCCCATTTTTCGAACGTGACCAGATGCCGGATATCGGAGGGGAAGGTGTCAGCTTGTTTCTGGTGGGCCACGGTGTTCACAATCGACATATCACGATGCTGCGGGAAGTATATGAACCCGGTGCAGATACAGGTGCCGAGATGTTGAGCCATGCAGGTCAGGAAGTCGGTATGGTGATACGAGGTGAGATTGAATTGACTGTTGCCGAACAAACCCGCGTGTTGGTTTCTGGCGAAGGCTATTACTTTGACTCGACATTGCCGCATCGATTCCGCAACCGTGGCCAACAGCAAGCTGAGATCATCAGTGCCAGCCTGGTCAGCCCTACTAGTGCACCTGGTTTCTAGGTCTTATTGAAAATAAGGTTTATGCATTACCCGCTGGCCACCAAGGTCAGACGCTTCCCTTCCAGCCATACTTAAATAATTAACGCTTTGGAGAGCGCACTCATGCAACGCTTCGACAAACTATTTATCAACGGCGAATGGGTCCCCCCCCACGGCAGTGGCCACACCACCGTGTTTAACCCTGCGACAGAGGGAGAAGTCGCGCAGGTCTGCAATGCAGACCTGGACGACGTGAATGCCGCATTTGCCGCTGCACGTGCTGCTTTCCCAATCTGGTCCGCCACCAGTGCTGCTGAACGTGCAGACTGGATACGCAAACTGCATTCAGCACTGGAACGGCGTAAAGATGATCTCGCCATGGCGATTACCCAATCGATGGGCTGTCCACTGGAAATCGCCAAAATCATCCAGGTGAACTGCGTCAAAGCCCTCGAGAAATTTGCCGGCCGCGCCTATGAAATGGAAGTGGAGAAACGGATAAACAACTCGTTGGTGGTGCGGGAAGCGGTTGGTGTATGCGCCTTCATTACGCCATGGAACTACCCCCTGTACCAGTTGATCGGCAAGGTTGCGCCTGCGCTTGCCACAGGCTGTACCATGGTGCTCAAGCCCTCCTCTGTTACTCCCTTGCAAGACATCATTTTTGCCGAGGTGGTCGCAGAAATCGGCTTGCCTAAAGGCGTGTTCAATCTGCTTACTGGCAAAGGTGGCGTACTGGGTGATGCGATGGTGACCCACCCTGAAGCCGACATGGTTTCCTTTACCGGTTCCACCGCTACGGGGAAACGCATCCAACAATTGGCTGCAGACAGCATCAAGCGCGTTTGCCTGGAGTTGGGGGGAAAATCTCCCTTCATCATCACTGAAAATGCCCCGTTGGAGCAGGCTGTCAGCTTCGGTGTAAAAGATGTGATGATCAATACCGGCCAGACCTGCATCGCCCTGACCCGTATGCTGGTGCCTGCCAACAAGTATGAAGAAGCCACACAAATCGCCAAGAAGGTGGCTGAAAGCCTTAAGGTTGGCGATCCGCTAGCCAAAGACACCTACGTCGGGCCCATGAGTTCGATGAGCCAACGCGAAACCGTATTGAAATACATCCAGAAGGGCCTTGATGAAGGCGCCAAACTGGTCACTGGCGGCCTGGAACGGCCGAAAGGTCTAACTCATGGCGCCTATGTGAAGCCCACCATTTTCCGGGATGTGCACAACAAGATGACGATTGCCCAGGAAGAAATCTTCGGCCCCGTCATTTGCATGATTCCCTACAACACTATCGAAGAAGCCGTTTCCATCGCCAACGACAGCATCTACGGCCTGTCAAGCGGTGTCTGGGCCGGCACACAGGAAGAAGCCATCCGCATCGCCCGGCGAATTCGTGCTGGCGGCTGTTACGTGAATGGCGGCGACTTCAACTACGACGCCCCATTGGGTGGTTACAAACAGTCCGGTAACGGTCGTGAATGGGGTGAGTTTGGCATTCATGAGTTTTATGAGATCAAGTCTATGCAGCTGTAAGCATTACTTTTGCCATTCTAAAAAGCCGTTTTAAGTAGTGTTAGGCCTTGGCGATCACCAAGGCCTTTATTCAGTTAGGCATTCACTGTGCTGCACAATTGGAGCTACGGACCATTGAGTCAAATAGCCTCTACCTAATTCAGCTGATGGATACACGCCGAATGAGTTGGCGATACAGCGACGGCCACAGTCGCCCTATGGTGGCAGCCCAAATCTCCGCGCCTCCTACACAAAACTCAACTTGTTCCCCATCTAATCCACGCATAATCTGCGCCACACACTTATCTACCGGATATCCCTGGCGCGACAGTGCGTCCATCCGTCCTTGAGGGGTACCATCCGCAAGAAGGGCTGCAGACGGCAATGGTGTTTGGATAAAACCTGGGCAAACCAAGGTAACGCAGATACCTTCACGCCAAAGCTCGGCACGCAGAGAATCAAAAAAGCCATGAAGCGCATGCTTGGCCGCTGAATAAGCAGTCCGGCGTGGTGTCCCCACTTTGCCCATGACACTGCTGATGACAACAAAATGTCCTGCGCCACGAGCCAGCATTCCAGGGAGAACCGCCTTGGTCAGTGCTACTGGACCAAAGTAATTGATCTCCATCAAGGCGCGATCCACTTCTATCGGCGTTTCTCGCGCATAGCTTCGTTGCGCAACTCCGGCGTTATGAATCAGGGTATCGATGCGCCCAAATTTCGCTTCTACTTCAGCTACCGCCCCGCCGAAGTCCGCTGGTTTGGTCAAATCCAATGGCAAAACCATGGGCCGACTCATCCCGCTACAAGCCGTACAGACCCGTTCCAGTTCATTTATGCGTCTGGCAGACAATACCAATTGGGCACCACGTTTTGCCAATGCATGCGCGAGCCCTTCACCTATACCACTGGATGCACCAGTGATCCATACGACACGATTACGGTAGTCCATTGAAGAGAAGTGCAACCTAAATTTTGGAGAACTGACTTTTGCCAATGTAGCGAAGCTTCTTGCTTAGCCCAACCCAAGGAGATCATTGAAAGTTGCTGAGTCACCCACAAAGGGAAAACCCCAATTCAAAACAGGCCGATATTTTGTTGGCCAAACACGACAACACGGCATGTGAAGATTATCGACTCAATCATGGTGGCTTCTATACGGTCTCCCCCACACAGCACGCTAAAACCCAATATATCGCAGGCATTTCGCTAGCCAAGTTATCAGCAGCACGCCGCCTTTCCTACGCGACATCTACCGTACTTAATGCCAGCAGCCATATGTTTATTCAATCCTGATTGACGTCAGCGTAACTCAGGCGCTACAAACGGGCATGCGCAGCCTCTACGTCTGCCTTTACAACAAAATAAATGGAGCGAGACATGATCCCAACCGTAAAGCTACTGATCAATGGTGAGTTTGCAGAATCCCGTACCCGGCATTGGCAAGATGTCTACAACCCCGCTACACAGGAGATTCTTGCACGCGTGCCAATGTGTGGTCCGGATGAGGTAGCGCAAGCTGTATCTGCAGCCAAGGCAGCCTTTCCCATGTGGCGTGCCACACCGATTGCCGAAAGAGCCAGAGTTTTTCTGCGCTTACAGGCATTGATTCGCGAACAGATTGATCTGTTGGCCAATACCCTCACACGCGAGCAAGGAAAAACTTTGCTGGACGCAAAGGGGGATGTATTTCGTGGCTTGGAAGTAGTCGAACACGCTTGTTCCGTGGGCAGTTTACAGCTGGGTGAGTTCGCCGAAAACGTGGCGGGCGGTGTGGACACCTATACAATCCGGCAACCACTTGGTGTCTGCGCGGGTATTACCCCTTTCAACTTCCCGGCAATGATCCCCTTGTGGATGTTCCCGATGGCATGTGTAACCGGCAACACCTTTGTCCTTAAACCCAGCGAGCAAGATCCCTTGACGCCGATGATTCTGGCGGAACTTGCTCAGCAGGCTGGCTTACCACGCGGTGTGCTGAACGTGGTACATGGCGGTGTGGAAGCAGTCAATGCGTTGTGCGACCACCCTGATATCAAAGCCATTTCCTTTGTTGGCTCGGTAACTGCCGGCACCCATGTCTATCGGCGTGCCAGTGAACATGGAAAACGGGTGCAGGCCATGCTCGGCGCCAAGAATCATGCGGTCTTTCTGCCCGATGCCAATAAAGAACAAGCTCTTAATGCCTTGGTTGGTGCCGCATTCGGGGCAGCCGGCCAGCGTTGCATGGCTGCCTCTGTAGCTGTTCTGGTCGGCAAGGCACGCGATTGGATACCCGAAATTGTTTCGCGTGCACAAGCACTCAAAGTGGATGCTGGCCACAAAGCCGGTGCCGATCTTGGTCCCCTCATCAACCGTCAGGCCCTCGAACGTGTGGAAAAACTGGTTGGTCAAGGCATAGAGCAAGGTGCGAAGCTGGAACTGGATGGCCGCTATCCAAAGGTACCGGGTTACGAGCAGGGTAACTTTATCGGCCCTACCATTTTCTCAGGGGTCACTGCCAGCATGCATATCTACCAACAGGAAATCTTCGGGCCCGTATTGTGCATTGTGGAAGTCGATACGCTGGATGAGGCTATTGCCTTCGTCAATGCGAACCCATATGGAAATGGCACCGCGCTATTTACGCAAAGCGGAGCCGCAGCCAGACGCTTCCAACATGACATCGATGTAGGTCAGGTTGGCATCAATGTACCGATTCCCGTCCCCGTCCCCTTCTTCAGCTTCACCGGTTCACGCGGTTCCAAACTTGGCGACCTTGGCCCTTATGGCAAAGAAGTCGTCCGCTTTTACACTCAGACCAAAACAGTGACTTCACGATGGTTTGATGACCAAGTCACCGCTGGTCCCGTCAATACCACGATCACACTACACTGAGCTTTCACTAGCGCCTCTTCAAAGGCTGTGCCTGCGATGCTTATTACAGCTAAAGCCGGGTGTTTGAGACCACAAACCTCCTCACCCCGCTCTGGCCATATGGCCATACAGCTGCTTTCCAGCAACTTTTGGCCGTATCGCATAGATACGCTGGACAGTGAGCCGTTCTAATCAGTGGCTTACCAAGTACAAGTCCGCGCTCAAGCTGACTTAAAAAAATAATATGGAGACAAGCATGTCCGACATCACCTTCATTGGGCTTGGCCATATGGGCGCACCCATGGCTGCCAATCTACTCAAGGCCAATCTTCCACTGAAAGTCTTTGATCTGACCCCCGCAGCTATTCAAGCCGCCGTGCAGCTAGGGGCCAAAGCTACCCCCAATGCACTACATGCGGTAGTGAACGCCGAAGTCGTCATCAGCATGCTGCCGGCCAGTCAGCATGTCGAGGGGCTCTACCTTGGCGAGGGCCGACTAATCCAGGCTATACCGCCCGGTGCATTGGTACTGGAATGCTCAACCATCTCACCGGAAGTCGCACGCAAGGTCCATGCTGCTGCCAAAGCACGGGGTATCCAAATGCTTGACGCACCAGTATCCGGAGGGACTGCTGGAGCTGCTGCTGGTACACTCACTTTTATCGTGGGTGGGGAGAACACCACATTGGAAAGAGCAAGACCCATCCTCGAGAAAATGGGAAAGAACATCTTCCATGCCGGTGGCCCAGGAGCAGGCCAAGTAGCCAAGATTGCCAACAATATGCTGCTCGCGATTCATATGATAGGTACTGCAGAAGCACTCAACCTGGGTGTAGCCAATGGTCTCGATCCCAAAGTGCTCAGTGACATCATGAAAGTCAGTTCCGGCGGGAATTGGAGTTTGGAGAAATACAATCCCTGGCCTGGTGTCATGGATGATGTCCCTGCCAGCCGAGATTATCAGGGGGGCTTTGGCGTCGACTTAATGCTCAAAGACTTGGGCTTGGCCATGGAAGCCGCGCTAGCTACCCGTACCAGCACACCACTGGGGTCAATCGCACGCAACCTATATGCCCTGCATACTAGCCAAGGTAAGGGCACATTGGACTTTTCCAGTATCCAGCAGCTCTTCAAACGGCCGAGTCAAAACCCTGCATAACTACCAACCTAAGACAGCAATGTTCTTTCACAATAAAATAAAGCCGCCAAATTATTCAGCGGCTTTATTTTTTATGTATTTCAAAAAATACCAAGCTAGTTTTCCCATATACGCAGAAAATACTATGAAACTCTATTAAGCCATGCGGACATGCGAAACTTTACGCGTACAACGGCTTACACCATTGATCTTATCCAGATCAATCAGATCAGTGCTGAATCTAAATAGCAAGGGATCAGCTGGACTATTTTTCGGGACAACTAAACTACTCGAACCCAATACCAAACTATCCCTTTTTGAAAGGTATCGAACTTCTTTTTTACTCTGCTCTATCTTCTTGCCAACCACATTAATACAGGCATCAGCCTCTGCTTGATCCATAAGCATCTGTTTTTTATCCAACACAGAATGAGAATGTCCGCGCACATTACTCTTAGCACGTATTACATTCCATTCATTAGGCCTGGAACAATTTAGTCCCTCACCGGGGTTAGAGGTGCTATTCCATGTGTAAACATCAAATGCTGCCTTTTTGGGTAAGCCATCACCCTCACTAGAGTACTGCCCATTTATAGTTTGCTGTAGGCTAGGTATCAGTGAGTATACGGCGACACTGGCAGATGAACACAAGCCTATCAAGCATGTATAAAAGAAAAATTGATGTGGCTGCATTTTATAATTCTCAAAGAGTATCAATAGTCATCAAAAAGCAAACTACTTCGCAATACTTTCTCAGACCCAACAAGCTCTGAACAATTGCTTAAATATCTTAAAAATAATTTAATTAGAATTTACTTATTATTAAGGCCGTAAGTAAGCTTTAACAACTCTATTGCTACTAAGTATGCCACTTAAGAAAAGTAAACTAAATCAACTATTTTTCAAATCTTACTTGAATAAAAGTAAATCATCTCTAAGAGATGTATTTATTCACTTATCTATAAATGACTAACAATAATTTTTCAGACTCGATAGTAGGTAAAATAATGCGGAGGACCTAACTACATCTACAAAAAAGTTAGCACTTGTGCGTAAAATTAGTAACTCCCTATAACAAACCTTCGTATCAAAGCAGTATTTTTATAAGAATTAAGAGATTCAATAAAAACTGTCAGTCGCAAAAACTTATTTTTGCTAATTAACTAAGATATTCGCGTATAAGAAGCTTGATGGGTGCATCGAGTCATTTCACTATTCTCTTGCAGATCAATTAATTCAATGCTGACATTCAGAGAAGATGTATCTGTCTTCTCATACTGATCGGGCAATACTGCACTCAATCCAAATGTCGCCATATCCTTTTCTGAAAGAAACCAGAAATCTTTCGCTCTTGGCGCTACTCGTTGCCCAACCACAGTAATGCATGCATTCACACCCATTTTATCAAAGAGCGCTTTTTCTCTTAGCGCGTCAGCTTTAGCTTTTTCGAGCATTGTGTTTGCAACATGCTTCATATTCCATTCAGCACCTTGCTGGCAGTTCACTTTTCCATCTGGATCGTGCATAGCATTTGATGCACAGACGTTGTAATAATAATCTTTTGCTCTAGATACAGCTTTATCTAACAATTTTGCATAATAACTACCAGACATAGCAGAACCATGCCAAGCCACTATCGACCCTTTCGCTACCTCTCGCTTTCTACCTGCTGGAAATACATAATTTGCGCAAGAAGAGAAACACCCTTTACCGATCACCTTTACGTTTAATTTTTTTTCCAGGACCCATTCAGCCAGAGTCATACCATCGACAATATCTCCACCACTTGATTCGATATACAACCATGTGGCTTTATTTGGCATATTATTATACTTTTGTTTAAGCTCTGCTATGCCTCTAGGCGTAATTTGGTTCCGTACATAGCGAGCCTCCCCCATCGCTTCTTTTAATGTGGGTATAAATGTATAAGTAATAACATCTTCCTGATTTCCATTACTACAAGAAGTAAGTAAAGTTATCAGCAAGAAAAACAGCGCGAGTTTAGAAAATAACATAGATATGCTCAAAAAATATTAGGCATACGCTACTAATACCAAACTAGCATGCCTATCACAGGTAATTAAATTCAAGCTAACTAGAAAACTATTCAATACCAAGTCACTTTAGATTTATAACTAACAGGTACCCAAAAAAGCTTCGGCAGGTAAATAGAGCCACAAATAACCCTACTGAAGTTTTACTGGGTACCTTACTATCTATACAAATCAGAACTTGTACTGTACACCCGCAGAATAAGTGTCAATATGTTGGGAACGGCCTCCCGATGTAGCAATTTGGCTATAACCAGTTTTCATACGGTCATAGTCAACCCGAACTGCCAGATTCTTGTCCACTGCGTAACTGGCACCCAAGCCATAAGTCACACCATCATTGTTACTATTGTTATGCGCCCCCCATCCCAGCTTTCCGAATACCTCGATATCCGAGCTGACGGGCAAGATACCTACTGCACTGGCACGCAGATTCTTATTCGCCATGCTGGTATGACGGTTCTTCAAACCGGTATAAGCGCCTTCCACTGCCAGATTCTCCATAATGCGGTAGCCCACACCTGCACCAAGCCCATTACTAAGATTTTTGATACCTGCAGTCTCTCTGGCATGGGTCACTTGGCCGAATACGTACGTCCCAGTCGTAGCGTCAGCCATGGCCGGTGCAGCACTTAGGCCGGCAATCAATGCACTCAGCACAATGGTCTGTTTGGTCATGGTCATGATGAATTCCTTTACGTGAAGAAAAGAACCGAGCCTAAGCCCGTATGTCGCAGTACTTGCGGCACGGTTCACATTCTGCCGTTTGACCAAATCAAGATAAACAATCAAGTTTTCAACAAATAGTTCTATAATTTAGAACAATATGAGGGGAAGGCCTTACCATGGATCGTTTCCGTGCCATGCAAACCTTTGTTCGGGTTGCTGAACTGGGTAGCTTTGTCAGAGCAGCTGACACACTAGGGTTGTCCAAAGCATCTGTTTCACTGATTGTGTCGGAACTGGAACGCGAGCTAGGTGCGCGCCTTATACAAAGAACAACACGAAAGCTTTCGCTGACAGAAGCAGGGCAAACCTATCTGGCACGATGTCAGGACATCCTGGAGGCCGTAGTCGATGCAGAAAATCTACTTAGCGAGAAGCAGGACCAGGCTCGTGGCGTCTTACGCGCTTATGCCCCTCTGGGTTTCGCCCAACATCACTTGACCCCCGTTCTGCCTGCATACCGTGCGGCATTTCCTGATGTTGCAGTGGAATTGGTGCTTGGAACCCGATCGATCGATCTTGTAGAGGAAGGGTTTGATCTCGCCCTGATATTTGGTCACGAGAAAATGGCCAGCAGCCTGGTCGCACGCAAGCTGGCTTTCTCTGAAATGATTTTGTGCGCAGCACCCCAGTACCTTGCTAGGAGTGGCGTACCAGAGCGGCCTGCCGACTTAACGAAGCATGCCATTCTACAAAGCAATAACAACAAAAACCTGGATCGCCTTTTTCGTGGCGAAAACGAAGCCGTTGCCGTAACGTGGCCCACGCCTGCACTTAGCTGTAATGCATTGGAAGTACTACGTGCATGTGCACTGAATGGCATGGGAATCGCCCTACTACCCTCTTATGTAGCAAGCGAATCCCTGCGTGAAGGCACCCTCGTCAGGGTACTGCCAGAATGGCGAGCCGGCCAATTCGACCTTTATATGGTCTACCCCAGCCGTCGGTTCTTATCCGTTAAAGTCCGGGCAGCTGCGGACTTTATTATCGAACGCTTCCAAACCTTCGCTGCCGACCCTAGCCGGGACCCTTGGCTAAACTATCAGCCGCTGAAGTAACTGAGCTGCCTTGATCGCATTTCCAATAAGACAACTGTTCCATTGCCCATAATCGTGGCCAACACAGTGGAAGCATATCTGGCTCCAAGCGGCCCCTTACGGGGCCTTTAACCGGCACACTCGGTATCAGTCGCTTTTCAGAAGCCGCCATTAATGTTCAGAAAAATACGCGCTTTTTTGTTATCACCGTAACCTACGGCTAAATATGCAGGGCCAATACGCGTATCACTCCCAACAAACAATGCTAAGGACTGATGTGACTCCGATGAAGACCTAAGTTGATAGCCTCGTCGATAATCCTCGTTATCCCAAATGCGATACCTATCCCAGATTCTGGCACTCTCCAAGGATATTCCAATAAAACCCGCATTGCTAAACATGGAAGAAAACTTAACCAAATCCCGTGAAAGTCGAACTTGAGTGCGGATTATTCTTTGCCCACGAAGCTGATCGTCAGCGTAACCCGACAGGTTGAATAGCCCCCCCACTGAAGGCATTAAATCAACTTGCTCATCACTACTAATTGCACTACCACTCATACCTACCAGTAATGACCATTTACCAGCTCTAAAAGCCTGCTTCAAATCTAAATTAGCTAGGTAAAGCTTACTTCCAGTGCCAATATCATGCATTGAGCGAAATGCCTCGAGATGGGCATAGGTACCCGAACGTGGGTATTGTGCGCTATCCAGTTGGTCGTAACCAAGACTCAACCGTATTCCCCCATCATCTTGGGTATTCTTAATGCTCCTTGGATCAATACTAGAAGCTAAATCCGGGATCAAACGAGCTATTGTGAAACGCGACTTGGCACGTTCCACGCCCAGCCGGACTTCCCCCCAGCGCCCCCATGTGGAACCAATATCAAAACGGATAACCCGGCGCGTTTTTCGTATGCCAGCGATCTTGATTTCGTCGTCAGAATATAGAGGTATCGACCTGCTATTCACACTCCCATTCAATGCAATGAATAGTTCACTATTCAACGCAAGCGGTTGGTAGAACTCACTAACTATCCCCCGCTTTTCTCCAATCAAGACCCGGGTCTTCCAATCCGCACCTAGCGAATTCATCCACGTTCGCTTGTATTGGGCTGATAACAGAAACCCCGATTCATCTTCAAAGTCGGTACGCAATCCTAAGCCCAAGTCCAGATATCGAGGACCCCAAGGCTTTTCCCTGGCCGACAAACTGATTGCATGACCGTCCTGGGCAGGTACAAGGTGGTAATCAATCTGCTCGAAGTCGTCACGGCCATACACATAGTCAAGCCGCTGCTCCAGCGCATCTACATCCAGGGGCTTACCCAGCTTTACATCCAGCAACTCACGCAATATCTCGGGGTTAACAAAACGCGTCGGCTCAACATCCACAGATCGGATCAATCCAGGCTTGAATCGCCGTGAATCAATCTTGGTACGCCAAGCCGCATAGTCTTCCTCACTCATACTCAATGACTGCAACTTGGGTAACAGGTCACGCGCCGCGCGCTCACCAACCTGCTGTGCAGTTTCAACTTCTGTAAAACTGGAGGACGACATCGTGCCAAGACTGGGACGGATTAAGATATCCCGCTGGGTCAGCTTTCGGACCTGCTCATCCACATTACGCTGCGTCAATACCCGCATGGTCTGGTCGGAAATCGCCAGCACATCGCTCGCTTCTTTGCGGCTCAGCAAGGGCGAGCCAACATCCACCGCGATCACGACATCGCCACATACACCTCGTGCGACATCCACTGGCAGATTGCGTGCAATACCGCCATCAATCAACACACGGGTGTCCCGCTCCACGGGCGGAAACACACCCGGCACGGCCATGCTGGCGCGCATCGCTGCAGACAAGTCTCCGCGTGATAACACAACCATGTCCCCACCTTCCAGGTCGGCAGCGACAGCCCGATAGGGCATGGGCAGATCATCGAAGTATTCCACCGTTGCACCTTGCACGAGGCGCCGGATCAATAGATCCACCTTCTGGGTACCCAGTGCACTCTTGGGAAACAGCAATTGCCCGTTATCAGACAGACCCAACTGGAACCCTGCCAGCCCAACCCAATCATCCTGCTTATCGTGGTAACGACGTTGCGCCCGATTAGGCCGGTCATTCAATACATCGTCCCAGTCAATCGCTTTCACATCGGTGCTGATTTCACCCGCTGTCCGTCCCGTCGCATACAGACCGCCCACCAGCGCCCCCATACTGGTTCCCACCACACAATCGACTGGAATGCGTGCTTCTTCGAGTACTTTCAGTACACCAATATGCGCCAAACCCCGGGCGCCACCGCCCCCCAATACCAATGCAACACGAGGACGTTCAGGTTCCGCTGCGTCAGCGGCATGTACCGTCAAAAGCCCTACAAGAACAGCAAGACGAATAGAAAACAGCATTAAAAATTTCCGAATAAAAATATAGCAATGCGATCAGTTAAGAACCTGTTCACTAACTTACTGCGTAGCTGTCATCAGGGCTTATGCGCTGCTCGCAATCCTCATGTACCCAAGTACATTCCGATTCTGGCGCTGCGCTCACCCTGCTGACAGCTGCTCGTGACAGATCTTGAACAAGTTCTAGGATTTGTTATCGCTTATCACACTGCGGACTGTACCTCCGTCTTTAACCAGTCGATAAACACTTGAAGAACCGGACGATAGGGAGGTGGGCCAGCAGTAACGAGCCAATAAGACCAATGAGAGGGTAGGGTTAGTTCAAACAATTGTACTAACCGACCGGCAGCCAAGTCATTTTGAACCAACGAACGGCGCGCTAATCCGATCCCCTGCCCTTCTACCACCGCGTGTACCAAAAGCCCGGAGTCGTTGAAGATCAAGCCTTGATTGGGTTCTGGCCAGTCCAACCCAGCCAACTCAAACCATGGCCGCCAGGGCTCACCAACCGATCGTAACAAATTCCTGCCCGCAAGTTCTGCAGGTGCCGAAGGCAAGCCATTTGGCAAGTGTGGGCTCGCTACCACCAGGAAGTGTTCATCAAAAAAGTGCTCGGCATGCAAGCCAGGCCAGCTCCCGGTCCCCATCCTGATCGCCAAATCAATGCCACTTGGTCCACCAAGCTTTTCCAAGGTAGCCGATGGCTGTACCCAGAGCTCAACATCGGGGCGAGTCTGAATAAATCTCCCCAGCCTGGGAGTCAACCAACGCGCAGAAAAAGACGGCAAGGCAGTCAATGTAATTCGAGGCCGCTCATGCTCACGTTTGATATCAGCCAGCTCCTGCCCTACCCCTACAAGAAAACGGTTAAGACAGATAGCCAGGCGCTTACCCTCAGGTGTCAAGGTAAGCCGCCGTCCTTCGCGTACAAACAGCAGATAACCTAACTGGGCTTCGAGTGCTTTTATCTGGTGGCTGATTGCCCCCGGCGTAACAAACAGCTCTTCTGCAGCACGCACACCCGAACCCAAACGCGCCGCAGCTTCAAAAGCTCTTAATGCAGGTAAAGAAGGCAACCGCCCAGGCGAAGAAACCAGTGAGTCTATTTCAATCATTTGATGAAAAAGCGTCGATTGTGTGACTGCATACCCAGCTCCCAGAATCTTATCCGTCGAGAAGGGCCAAGCACATGTGGAATGAGCAAGAGGAACACTAAAAATGTTTAATAAGAATTTCATTAAATACGAACAATCGCTCCAACGCAATCAGCTGTATGCTTTGCATAGCAACCAATGCGTGTGCATAACATGCCGTAAGGGGGATGCATGGATTACCGAGGCGAATGGCATTGACATCATTTTGCTTACCAACGAACAGTACCAAACCCAGTGCAACGGCTTGGTTATCATTGAAGCACTGAGCGATGTACAGCTGCAGTTACAAACCATACCCACCAGAAGAACTTGGCTTGCACGCATGGGCAATGCCACGCAAAAGCGTCTGCGATACCTATTCCACGCAGCACCCCACTAGCCATTTTTTAGGTTGGCAAGTAGTGGTTTCGCTGTTTGCCTTCGGACAACAATGGCAAGGGCAGATGGACCTCTTGCAGGTAGTATCGGCCTGGAAGTCCCGTCAGTGGTTTAGCTAAAACCTTACTATCTGGTCGGTGAGATCGACAATTTCAAAGTCTCACCATTCGGCCGCAAAACCGGCAAAGGTAAATAGCACCGTCTTAAATTCGATTAGCCGTTGTGACTTGGATTTGCGTTCCGCAAACTCCCATAAACTGTACAAAAATCCGTATCAGGAGGCCGCCAACCGCGGGGATACGGTGCATCAGGACCAACATGTAGGCAATACATGAAGCCTGAGCACTGTGCCATCGGGGCTCACGACCGGGGTACGGCTTTGCCAACAGTTTTGGAAGGTCAGTAGACACTTGCTATGGCGAGCACTGCTTTACAGGATGAGAGAGTTAACTGGGCAGGAACCGGACTAGCGAGCATACCTGCTGGTTTCCACCCTTACGCTCATTCTGAAAGGATCTCATCACAACAAGGAGGCACTGTTCAATCTAACGGCTGCTTTGTAGCACGATCCCTTGCTTATGCTGAAACACACAGGAGTTAGCACGATGAGCGCCTACTTTGAGTTCGATAGCGCCCAAGCCCGTGATCGTGCCGATCACATCAGCCGTTATGATGACATGCTGGAAGCCGCAATCCTGCTTACCATTGCTTTGGTGCTGCTGATTGGCTTCTTATTCCATTAACCTCACCAACCTAAGAAACTAAACGACTCCACGCCAGGTTTGCCAGCTGGCGTGGATCAATTGTTCCTTTCACCCATTCCCTGCCATGATCCAATTACACTTTTATCCAAGCACTGCGAGTATGGCGCCTCACATCCTGCTCGAAGAACTGGCGGTACCCTTTGAATTGGTAAAGATAGATAAGGACAATGGCGCACTGAACTCTCCCCCATACCGCGCACTCAATCCGAACGGGCTGATACCCGTGCTGATTGATGGGGAGACAGTGCTCTATGAAACCGCTGCCATTTGCCTGCATTTGGCTGACACCCATCAAGCGGCAGGACTAGTCCCTCCATTAGGTAGCGCTGAACGAGCCCACTGCTACAAATGGTTGAGTTGGCTCTCCACCACACTGCAGCAAGCGCTTATCGTCTACTTTTACCCGGAGCGTTGGGCTGACGACGCAGATGCGATCAGCCAGGTCAAGCAGCGAGCCCAAAACAAGGTTTTGACCCTTCTTGAGCAAATCGACCAACAATTGGCGAATCATAGCCAGAACTGGCTGCTCGGTGCGCAATATAGCCTTGTCGACCCGTATGCCATGATGCTGTGTCGATGGACGCGCAATTTTGATGGTCTCAAGGCACGGGACTTCAGGCACATCGGTCCTTGGCTGCAACGCATACTGGCTCGGGCTGCTGTGCAAAAAGTGCTCGCCAGAGAGCAATTGGCGCAGCCCTGGGTATAAGCTTGGCATACAACTGCTTAGGCACCGGAATGAAGGCATCTCCTCAAAATCTGTTCAAAATCTCGCGGGCAAAAGCAAGACAAGGCGAACATCCGAGGAAGCCGAATTCACGCGTGGTAGATGTGTATTCCGAGGCTGTTTTTAACGCGGTATTGCTGACAAACAGCAGACTTTGAACAGGTTCTCATATGCAGCTCCTTGCCCATCGCGGCTATCACGCCGTTTGCCCCGAAAACACACTGGAAGCCTTTGCAGCTGCTTTACAGCTGGGTTTTGCCGGCATCGAAACCGATGTTCGGGTCAGTGCAGACAATGAAGCCATCCTGTTTCATAACAGGGTGTCAAAGGCGGGTGTACCGGTAGCGGCGCTGACCCGCAAGCAGCTATCGGAAAGCTGCGGTTATACCGTTCCCACGCTTGCGGAAGCCCTGCATGCATTCCCCAACACTTTATGGAATATCGAAATCAAAACGCCAGCTGCTGCCAGTTTGGCCTTGCCTATGCTCAGTCAGTACGAAGAAAGCCACCAGTTGCTGGTCACCTCTTTCCGTCATGAGATTGTGCTCGCCGCAGCAGAACAATTGACAGTGGATTGCGGCTTTCTCAACGCTCACCGCCCCGCCACTATCAATAGCTTGGTGCATACAGCCATGTACCATCACAATTTACGTACACTGGTGTGGGACTGTGAAATCGTGGACCCGGATATCCTGCGTCAAGCCAATACGCTCGGATTCCATAACGCGGTTTACGGTGCCAATACGCCCTACGAACACTCACTGATGCGTGAATTTGGTGTGCATACGTTGATTACCGACTTTCCCCAGCACATCGGGCTACTGAATGCCTGAAACCAGTGCATCCGAAAGGTGTTCATAAGCTCTTTTTATCCTGCAATATCTGTAACAGCCGCATATTGCTCCCACCAATTTGATTTACTGATACCTGCCCAAAAGGGCCCAACAAAAATTTCCCGTCGGTGGAACTGAAATAGGTCGGCGTAGTCCCTACATCGGCCCGGTCGATTCGGTTAGAATCGCCGTTTTCCCCTTCCCGTTCCACGGAATTTCACCATGTTGACAGGTAGTCTGGTTGCACTTGTGACCCCGATGTTCGAGGACGGCAGCCTCGATTTCGCGAGCCTTGCCAAGCTCGTCGAATTTCATGTCGAAGCCGGTACCGCCGGTATCGTCGCCGTTGGTACAACCGGTGAATCAGCCACCGTGGATGTGGAAGAGCACATTGCCATCGTGCGTAAGACGGTTGAGCTGGCACGGGGCAGGCTTAAGGTGATTGCTGGCACAGGCGCCAACTCCACCAGCGAAGCTATTGAACTGGCGAGCCTTTCCAAGGAAGCCGGAGCCGATATGACGCTCTCCGTGGTGCCCTATTACAACAAGCCCACCCAGGAAGGCATCTATCAGCATTACAAAGCCATCGCTGAAGCCGTGGCGATCCCTACCCTGCTTTACAATGTGCCCGGCCGTACTGTTGCTGACATGAGTAATGACACAGCGCTGCGCTTGGCCCAGATCCCCAATATCGTGGGGCTGAAAGACGCCACCGGCGATATTGGCCGCGCTGCAGACCTCTTTTTGCGCGCCCCGAAGCACTTTGCACTGTATTCCGGCGATGACACCACTGCCATTGCCTTCATGTTATTGGGTGGACATGGTGTGATCTCCGTTACTTCCAACGTCGCACCCAAGCTGATGAGTGAGTTGTGTGCGAGTGCATTGCGTGGCGATATTGCAGCAGCCCGGGCAGTTAATGACAAACTGCAAGGCCTGCACAAGCAGCTCTTCATTGAAGCCAACCCCATTCCAGCCAAGTGGGCAGTAAGCAAGCTGGGCCTGATGCCTGCGGGCATCCGCCTCCCGCTGACACCGTTGTCTCTGTCCGCCGAAGAACCCGTACGTGCAGCCATGCGACAAGCCGGCATTGCGATCTAATGGAAGCCGCAGCCCCTATGATTCGAACTACCCGTATTACAGCGTCCCTCGCACTGGTCACGTTGGCTGCAGGTTGCACCAACCTGCCATTCATTGGTGATGACACACCTCAAGCGCCCGAATACACCAAAGCACGCAGCGCTATTCAAACTCGTAAGTTGGAAGTCCCGCCAGACCTCGCTGCACCCAATGCAGCCAGTACCTATAGCATCCCTGGCATTACCCTGAGCGCTAACGGTAAACAGATCCTGGCTTCAGGCGCTGTGTTGCCTCAGTTCGACAAAGCCCATATGGAAAATGATGGTAATCAGCGCTGGCTGGTTGTAGCTGCCCCGGTTGACACAGTGTGGCCTCAGGTAAGGCAGTTCTGGCTGGACCAGGGTTACAAGCTGACTGTTGACAATCCCATTGCTGCCCTTTTGGAAACCAACTGGCAGGAAGAACAACCCAAGCTCCCCCTGGGTACCATTCGTTCTGCCCTTCAGCGCGGTATGAAGTCCTCATACAACAGCGGGATGGCTGACCAGTACCGAATGCGTCTGGAACGTGGTGCTGATGGCAAGAGTACTGAGATCTATATCGCCCATCGCCGCATGGAAGAGGTGTATATCGCCGCGGACAGAAGCGATACCCGCTGGACACCCCGTCCCAGCGACCCCGAGCGTGAAATCGCCAAGCTCAAGCAATTGCTGGTGCGTTTCGGTGTCGCTGCGGATGACGCTGACAAAGTCGTCGCGGCAAAACCAGCAGATCCTGCTACGTCAACCAGCACCAGTAACCGTGCTCAGCTGATTACACAAGCCGATGGCAAGCATGCCATCCAGGTGGAAGAAAGCTTCGATCGTGCTTGGCGACGCATTGGTCTGGCACTCGAACGTGCCGGTTACAATATCAACGACCGTGATCGTTCGCTCGGTATCTACTACATCAGCGCGGGTCAGATTCTCGCTGCCAAGGAAGAAGGTTTCTTCGACTGGATGGCCTTCTGGAAGAGCGACAAAAAGAAAGAAGAAAATCGGCCTCAATACCAGGCCATGGTAGCCAGCAAGGATGCCCAGACCATGGTGCAGGTCAGTGGCAAGGATGGCGCTGCCCTGACTGAAGCACAGACCAAAGCAGTGCTCGACCCGCTATTGGCCGAACTGCGTTAAGAACCCTTACGATCTTACTGCGCAGCTGTGATCAGGGCTTATGTGCTGCTCGAAATCCTCATGTACCAAAGTACATTCCGGTTTCTGCGCTGCGTTTCACCCCGCTGACAACTGCTCGTGACAGATCGTAAACCGGTTCTTACGCAAAGCAACACCACAGCCGCCCGAGCAATCCGGCGGCTGTTTTGTATTCCAGCCACCGACAACAACGCAACAAGACGATTGAAGCTTACCATGAATCCATTAAAACGACTTTTCAGCTACGCCAGCCGTTATCGGCGTGACTTCCGCCTCGCAACAACGTATTCGGTACTCAACAAATTCTTCGACATCCTGCCCGAGGTACTGATTGGGGTGGCCGTGGATGTGGTCGTCAAAGGAGAGGAAAGCTTTCTTGCAAAGAGTGTGCTGCAAGGACTAGGCATTACCGACACATGGCATCAGTTGCTATTTCTGGGGTTCATCAATGTCCTGATCTGGGGCGGCGAGTCCCTGTTTCAATATTTGTATGAAGTGAAGTGGCGGCAACTTGCACAGGACATTCAGCACGACTTGCGTCTTGATGCCTACCAGCATGTCCAGAAATTGGAGATGGCTTATTTCGAGAACCAGCGTACCGGCAATCTGATGTCCATCCTCAACGACGATGTGAACCAGATGGAACGCTTCGTCAATGGCGGCGCAAATCAGATCATCCAGGTGTTCTGCTCGTCCATCATGGTCAGTGCCGTGTTCTTTGCCTTGCAGCCAGGCGTGGCACTGATCTCGCTGATACCGGTACCTGTAATCCTGTTCGGTGCGTTCTGGTTCCAAAACCGGCTTGCCCCCCGCTACACAGAAGTGCGCGAAGCAGCAGGCGATGTTTCCGCCCGGCTCAATAACAATCTGCTGGGATTAGCTACCATCAAGAGCTTTGCTGCCGAAAGCTTTGAAGCAGCGCATATCGATGCAGCCAGTCGTAACTACCGCGCGGCCAACACACGCGCAATACGTATCAGCGCCGCCATCACCCCTGTCATTCGCATGGCCATTCTGAGCGGCTTTACCGCCACCCTCATCTATGGCGGGTGGCTGACTATTCATGGCGAGCTCGCAGTAGGTGCCTATTCCGTTCTGGTCTTTCTCACCCAGCGGCTTTTGTGGCCCCTCACCAGCCTTGCCGAAGTCGCCGATATGTACCAACGCTCAATGGCAGCGATCGACCGGACCATGAACCTGCTCGACACGCCGATCAATATTCCTTACGAGGGCCGTCACTTCCCAGCCAACGCAGCCAAAGGGGAGCTACGCTTCGAGCACGTCAACTTCAGCTATGGTGGACAACCAACCCTACAGGACATTGATCTACAGGTCCCAGCCGGGAAAACCGTGGCTTTTGTTGGCTCCACGGGCTCGGGTAAGTCCACGCTCATCAAGCTGTTGCTGCGTTTCTATACCGCGCAATCGGGCCGCATTCTGCTTGACGGTCATGTGATCGACGAGTTGAACCTGCAAGACCTGCGACGCACCATCGGCTATGTCGCACAAGACAGCTTCCTCACCGATGGCACAGTGGCGGAGAACATCGCTTATGGCGTCCCCAATGCCAGCGATGCCGGCATTGCCGCGGCAGCACAGTCAGCGGAAGCCACTGAGTTTATCGAGAAACTGCCGCTTGGCTTTGCCACACGCATCGGTGAGAGAGGCCAGAAACTATCGGGTGGCCAGCGTCAGCGGCTGGCTCTGGCACGCGCCATTCTGAAGAACCCACCCGTCCTGATCCTGGATGAAGCCACCAGTGCTGTGGATAACGAGACGGAAGCAGCAATCCAACGCAGTCTGGATGTCGTCAGCCGCAACCGCACCACACTCATCATTGCCCACCGGCTCTCCACAGTACGCCAGGCCGATTGTATTTATCTCCTGGAAGGAGGACGCATCGTCGAGGCGGGCACCCACGAACAGTTGCTGGAAAGAAACGGTGGCTATGCCTCACTGTGGCGTTTACAGACTGGAGAACGTGTAGAAGCATAGTTTTTGAGGGCCCTGGCGGCGCGACGGAATCGGCCTCTGCTACAGTTGCTAGAATCAACAAGATGCGAGGAGACAAGCATGACCAACTGGAAAGCCGTTCCCCAGGACACCAGCAGCTATCACTATGAAGGTGACAAGCTCTGGAAGAATTGGGAGCGTTTACACGCCGGCGACCAGGAACCCTGGCCGGAAGATGAGGCGAGCCAGGATGCATGGCGCGCCTACCACCGGGGTGATTTCCAGACTGCCGTCGCACTGGGTTTGAAAGCCGAAACCGCATCGGGCATGAACGCCGCCAATAAGGCGCAAAGCATCTACGCAACCTATCTCGTCGAGGATGAAGACGAGAAGATGGAGTTGTTTGAAGAGGTGGCGGAACGCGCCGATATTGCCGCCCAGGAGAACCCGAACAATATCAACGCCTACTACCAGCATGCTTATGCATTGGGGCGTTACAGCCAGACCATCTCCATCGCCAAAGCACTGGCGCAAGGGCTGGCTGGCAAGTGCAAAACCAGCCTCGACAAAACTCTGGCGCTGGCCCCGGAACACGCCGAAGCCCATGTTGCACTTGGAGCCTACCATGCCGAAATCATCGGCAAGGTGGGCAGCATGGTCGGTTCGCTGACTTATGGGGTTTCCAAGGAAGCTTCTGAATCCCATTATGAAAAGGCACTAGGGCTGACTCCACATTCGGCCATTGCCCATATTGAATATGCCAATGGCCTCTTGACCCTTTACGGAAACAAAAAGATCAAGGATGCCACCCGCCTGTACGAAAAAGCTGCTGCCTGTACCCAATGCGATGCAATGGAAGCGTTGGATGTGGCTTTTGCCAAAGCGGAGTTGAGCAACGACTAACGACGCATTTTTCCGCGACAGGTCATAGCACCATGAAACGGGCTGAAATACTGCAAGCATTACAAGCCACCATGCATGCGTATATTCAGCAGCAATGGCCTCAGCTGCTGAGCGAAGTAGCAGCTGAACTCATGGACCAGGCGGACCGGGCATCATCAACACATGATGCCCGGATCATGTTCGATGCCCGCGCCACCTGGCTGGCTTTCGATACCGAACTACGCAGTGCATGGCTGGCACATCTACAGCGTCTACTCGAACGCAGCCTGGTCACCGCCTTCCGGCGGGAAAAGCGCAGCTTCAATCAGGCGCCCCGGCACAACCTCAGTCTGCGTGACCTTGCCGAGATAGAACAGGAACTTGCCCTGGAGCGGCGAATTGCAAACTTTCGCAGTGCAGCCGGCAGAACGCTGACCGACCTCAATGCGCGGATCGCCAATCTCTACCATCAAACAGAAAGTACCGAGCGCGAAAACCCATTCCGCCCCTATGTGATTTGCGGCAGTCTGGCATTGGGTATCAGCGAACTGGACCTCTTGGAAGATGTCAGCGAAGTCTTGCAGAAAGCAGCGGCCCATTGCCTGAGCCGGCGGGTAATTGACCTTTATCAGCAACTCAATACACAGCTCGATAGTTACGGCATACCAGTGAAGCTGCCGGCACAGACCAGTAACAAGAACGAGAAAAAGGTCAGTAAACCACGCCGATCCCCCTTGCTTGACGCACCCTCTCCCACGCCGGTGATTCCTGCCGGCTTGGCTGAGCAAGCCCGACAACTTCCACGTACCGACCTGCTGATGCGCTGGATACAGATGAAAACCAGCCCTGATGCGGTCGACCTCCCACCTGAGACCAGTTCCCCACCCTACTGGCTGGATACCCAGGTCAACGCAGGCCAATTACTGCGGGAACTGTTCGGAACGTTCCCAGCAGGTCGTCAGAATGCACCGGCAAGCTTCACTACTTTCGCTGGCAGCACTGTGCTGGCAGGCAGTATTGCCGAGCTGGAATTGGAGGCCACAACACAATACAGCACTGAAAGCGGAGAAAGTGACGCATCACTCCGCAATCGCATTCTGGAAAACCGTGGGCGACTAAACAGCCAGGCACAGGACCCAAGCGAACGTATGGTAGTCGATGTCGTCGCGATGTTGTTCGAGTTCATGCTGCGTGATGGCAAAGTGCCTGGGTCGGTACGCAGCCAATTGGGACGGCTTCAATTCCAGCTGCTCAAGCTTGGCTTGTTTGATCCCAGTCTCTTTGCTGAACAACGCCATCCCGCCCGCCAGCTATTCAACCGTATCGGTTCCATTGCGGTAGGGTTGGGGGAAAAGGATGCGATAGCGATGGGTTTGACTGCTGAAATCCAGCGACTCATTGATATCGCCGTCGCTGCGCCAAGCAGCGACGCTGCATTATTCAATAACCTGCTGTCCCAGCTGGACCATTACCTTGCAGGCCCGCTCGCTGAACAAGATACACATATGGCGCGTGCTGCCGCTGCAATTACAGAAGCCGAGGGAAGAACCACCCACTACCTGCAGGCGGTCTCTGCCATGCGGGAGACCCTCGAAGGCATCGATCTGCCCACCCGCCTTCGAAACTTTCTGCTCGGCACCTGGCCTTTGGTCATCGAACATGTGGAGCGGGAAGATGCCAACAAGGCACATCAATGCCGGCGGATCGTTCCCAAATTAGTATGGAGTGTGCAGCCTAAAACCAGCAATGCCGAACGGATGCAGATGCTGAAAGCACTACCAGAACTCGTGAATCTGCTGGCAGGCAATCTTGCGTTGGCTCGCCTTAGCGATACAGCTCAACAGGACTTCATGGACTGGTTGGTGGAGGCACATGTCGAGGCGCTGAAGGAAGGTCACCATGACCCTTCCACGTCCCTTGCAGACATGGAAACGCATTTTGCTAACTATGCACAAGGGATGTGCACTTCATGCCCCACAGATTGTACTGAGTACGATACCCATTTTATCGCTGAAGCCGCTGCGGAATTCGATGAGTCTCTGGAACTGCTGGATCAACAATTCAGTGAATTGGTAGAGGATGACGACGAAGCCGCCATCGACTTGGCAGAGTCAGATGAACTGAAGGAAAAAGTACTCAAGCAGCTACGCACCGGTGTTGTGGTGGAAATTGCCTTTGGCGGCAGCTCACGCCGCGCCCGTCTTAATTGGATCAGTCCGAACGCTGCATGTCTATTGCTCACGATTTCCGACCTCGGAAAGCCTGCTGCACTAAGCGTACAGTTGTTCCGCCGGTTATTGGCGCTGGACCATGTACGCTTTATTGAAAGCGAGCCCTTGTTTGAACGAGCAGTGATCGCCCTGTTGCGCAATGTGGATGAGATGGAGCAGTGGTCGGAACAAGCCAATCTGACTTAAGACCTGTTTACGCCTCATCCGTAATTTGGATAGCAGCGCCATCCATTCACTTTTCAAAGAAAAATCGTCTTTCTGACGATGCAACCCCTCTCCCACATCCTCAATTGCTGACTCGACCACAACTCGCCAACACCTTGGTATAGCTTATCTACACAGGCTTTGGCCATTGAACTTGGTACGTATATCAACGCCAAACCCTGCTGAGATCGTAAAAAAACATCAATAAAAACAATTGAGTAAAAGCTGGAAATTCTTCGCAAATGTGAAAGTCGATGGGCTGGGTAGCCGTTAAGCTTTCTACATGTTTTCCCAAACCAGCAATCAGATATCAATTAATGTTTGGGATCTATTCATGCGCTGTCGCGAACAGCTGTAGATGAGGGCAACGCAGCCTATGCATCTCGTTACGGCTCTCGTAGCAAGGCTTTGAATGGATTCTGACTCTTGACTGTGCAACGCGGAGATTGGATGTCATGTTAATACCAATACCAGCTTTTTTTAACATCTCGAGAGCCAACATTGAAAGTACGGCTACTAACGCCCCTGACAGTGGACGCAGCAAGTTTTATGTTGCCGGCAATGCTCCGGCACCAAGAAAAATCGAGATCGAGGTGAAACAGACCTCGCAACCTATCGACATCATATCCAAGCTCAAACAACTCCTTGGTTTAGGGGAGCAGGCTCCCCCAAAGGTATCGTCGCACTCCTTACGTACACTGCTTGAGCTACAACGTTTCCAGATCGATTCAGCACAAAAAGCTTTGAACAACCTTGGTCTGGCTGCCAGCACCGATGCGTTGGCACTTGGCAGCCTGTCCAAACAGCTGGACGCTACCTCCCTCATACATCAGGACCGCGAGGCAACCAAGGCTGAGATGCGTAGAAGCAAGCATTTGGGCAAAGACCTGACCAACTTGATCGCGAATGCATTCAAACGTGAAGGCATTCCCACCAAAGAAGCAAAGCGGGAAGCCAAAGCTGCGTTTAGCCAAGCAAAGCTGGACATACTCAACGGCAAACAATGGGAAACTGTCGAAACCCGGTTCCAGCATGAGGGTCGTACTTATATCAGTACACAGATACCCGCAAGCCGGATGAAATTGGGTAACGACGATATCTTCCCCACAAGCTACGCAGGCAAAGGTGTGTGTTCGAGCTCAACAAAAGAGACGACACATGCGGCCAACCTATGGACTTCCGAGCTACGTACCGATGACGGAACCGTCTTATACAAAGGCATACGCCACGGCATCCTGTCGCCATATGGGCTGGATAATCGCCCTGCAGAGCGCCAGCAAGGCGCACAGAATCGTGCACGTGAGGTTGTGACCGCTGCACTGTTCTCAAAACTGTTCTCAAAACCGGAAACCTTACAACGGGCCTTGCAAGGTGAACCGGTGGACTTACACCTCACATCCACAGCATTGGTCACCCCAGGTTGGGGACGTGAAGGCAAGATGCTGCATGATCAGATCACCGCTTGGCGTGAACTTTCTTCACAGCCCCAGCCAATCAGCCTACAAGTACGTAATGAAGCGGGTGAACTATGCACCGTGAAAGTGAATTTGAAAGTGGCGGCGTTCAACTTCGGTGTCAATGAGCTCGCACTTAAGTCGAAATTTGGCCAAAAACAATCCGACGAGTACAACGCGGTCGCATTACGCCAACTACTGGGTAATGACCTGAGACCTGATGCCGAACCAGGTGGGTGGGTTGGCGAGTATTTGCGGAGCGATCCCCCGAACAAGGAACGTGTGCAGGAATTAGCACGCCAACTAAAGACAATCTGGGCAGAGAAGTCACATCACAAGGATGGGCACGAGCCATATAAAGCTGCAGAACGCGTTGCCAGCCTCACCTTTGAGATCGGCGCCGTACCCTGCTCGAACTGCAAGAGTGGTAAAGACAGAACCGGCATGCTTGACGCCGAACTGAAGCGTGGCGCAGTAACACACCACCAAGGACGTGGCTTGAGCCTGCCAGGTACTCGTCTTGACCAGACAAACCGCGAATTGATGCAAACAGTTCTTAAGCAGAGCGGTAATCTGGAGATACAAGCGTACAACACTGGTGCGCCAGGCAACAAAGTCATGAAGAACCTGGCCTTACCGATAATGAATCTGTCTTATAGAGAACGTATCGGTAGTTCAGATGCTTGGTTGCAAACACAGGGCCTTTCTGGCCTGGTCAAGTCATAAAGGACGAATTCATGGAAAATCTGCTGTTAAGCCTGTATGACACGCTGGGGCTGGAACTGGATGCTGAAGAACCGGTACTGTGGGTAGAGGAAGACCTCGCGGTTTACTTTGAGGAAACACCGCTGGGCCTGGAAATGATCTGCCCGTTGGGTGCACTGCCCAATGAGGTTGCCAAGTTGCAGCAACTGCTACAGCACAACTACGCCAGCCCGATCGTATTGGCAGCTGACGCAGACAATAGTCTGTTATTGGCTTTGCTACGTACAACAGACGAAAGTAGCGGGACAGACTTATTGGCCAAATTGGAATTGCTGATCAGTTCGGCCCATGAACTGCGGAAGATGCTAGGTTTATCAGGACCACAACAAACTACGCCTAGCGAACACTATACCGCCCTGCGTAATGAGTTTAAGAACAAACCCGGACTGGCTGGCATGCTGGCCTAAAGTGTCCGCATCTGCCCAATAAAAAGCCGCTAATAGCGGCTTTTTATTGGGCTTAGCAAATCTTAGAACCTGTTCAAAGTCTCGCGAGCTAAAGCAAGACAAGGCAAAAGCCCACGAAGAAGCGGGGTTTACATAGGGTAAATAATCATTCCGAGGATGTTTTCAACGCTGTATTGCTCACGCGCAGCATGCTTAGAACAGGTTCGTAGTATCAGATATGGGCACGAATGACTTCCGCCAACGTCTTCACACCTTCCTCGATACGTTCAGGCGAAGCATGGCTGAAGTTCAATCGCAGTTCGTTGGATACCCGCTCGTTGGCATAGAACGGCTTACCCGGCATAAAGGCAACCTTGCGTGCCAAGGCTGGCTCCAAAAGTGCATAGCTGTCGATATTCGCCTTTAGCTTGACCCAGAAAAACAAGCCTCCCGGTGGTACAGCCCAGTCCGCAATATCATGGAAGTGCTTGTCCAGCGCCTGGGCCATCAGATCCCGCTTTTGGTGGTAGAACTCACGAAGTCGGGCAATATGCGCCGAATAGTCAGTCGAGGTCAGCAGCTGATGCATCGCCCACTGGCCTTGTCTGTTGGTGTGCAGATCAGCCGCTTGCTTGAGCTTATAAAGATTCGGCATCAGGCTTGGATGGCAAGCCAGATAGGCCACGCGTAAACCTGGAATAGCCGTCTTGGAGAACGTACCGAAATGCACCCACGCCGCCTTTGTGAGGCGTGAACAGATAGGTGCACGATCACACTTATCGTAGACCAGCTCACGGTAAGGCTCGTCTTCCAATAGCACCACATTATGCTCGTCAAACAACTCGGCAACGCGTTGACGCGTCGCTTCGTCGTAACAAACACCCGACGGATTCTGGAAGGTGGGAATCAGATAAGCGAAGCGGGGCTTCTCCTCCTTCAGCTTACGCTCCAACTGCGCCATATCTGGTCCGTTGGGTGTCAACCCCACTTCCACAAACTTGGCGCCATATAGACTGAAGCACTGTACTGCTGCCAAAAAAGTCGGGGCCTCTACCACCACTGGTGTGCCAAGGTCGACAAACAACTTGGCTGTGAGGTCCAACCCTTGCTGTGACCCCGTCAGGATCAGAATGTCACCGGCTGTAACCGATACCCCATTCTTGCTCATCTCAGCCGCCACGGCTTCACGCAACCATAACTCACCTTCGCTCGGACCATACTGGCTCAGAGTGGCGGGTAAGCCTGTGAAATCAAGTGCTGGCATAGCTTGCGGAGCAGGCAAGCCCCCCGCGAAGGAAATCATGTCAGGCTGGTTGGCTACGGCAAGAATCTCGCGCACCAAGGAGCCTTGCAGACGGGAAATACGTTCAGAAAACATGGGGGGTACTCCAGCAGATCAGGCACGTACGGTGGCAAATAGTCGACATAAATACCAGATACAGCAGGCTATTGGTCGTGCTAACCGTACTGGTATTTGAATCTGTTTAAAGTCTGCTGCGCATCAACAATACGGCGGCGAAAACTCTTCGGATGCTCTAGCTCGCGACAGATCGGGAATCCAGCAGAACATCAAGCTCACGTACGACTCCAAACCAAGGCCATGGAGATCATAGGGCGGCCAAAACCATTGAGGTACAGACTCTGGTACCTTCAGGTCAGCCAGCCCTGTATTAAATGGCTATACCAGTGCCTGCATACGCAGTACCGCCAAGTGCAGCTCAGCAAGCTCCGGGTCGGGCGGGCCATCTACGGTATGCATCAATGTTGCCAGCACCAGCTTCTCAAACTCTGCATTGAAATAATCGATGATCGTCGCCGGGTCCGGTACCAGTTTTTTGTCCGTCATCACACCAAAATTCACCCTGTCGTTGTAACTGAGGATCGATACCCCCATGCCAATCTCACCCGATTGCGGTACCCAGAATTGAAGGTCCTGTACCTTGCTGCCTGCCAAATAAATCGGCTCGCGTGGTCCTGGTACGTTCGTCATCACCGCGGTGGACTTGGTGCTGAAGAATTCGATCGCGGGTTGCTCGATCATGTTCGGCAAAGAGCCCACCACACTGAGTAAGCCCAGGGTGATGATGGCATCGTACCCACCCTTGATGTCCTCCATGCGCCGCTTGACCTCGTAGACGCGTTCGATCGGATTGGCCACACCGATGGGTAAGGGCAGGAACACCAAACCAAAGTAATTGCCCAGCTTGTCGAGCTGATTTTCGGGCCGAAGATTGACTGGCACCGAGGCGCGAATCGTCAGGCCATCGACGGCTTCACCATGCTCAACCAAATAGGCACGCAAAGCCCCTGCGACACAGGAAAGCAGCACGTCGTTTATCGAGCAGTCGAGCGCCTTGCCCACATGTTTGACCTCCGACAACGGCAACGACTCGGACCAGGCAATGCGCTTGGTGGTGGAAAGCTGGCCTTTGAACTTGGTGCGCGGATCGGCTGCCATGGTTGCCATCCTGGCAATGCCTTGGCTTACCCCCACCCCGGCACTGGTGTACTCGGCAAGCTTGGTAGGGTTGGTCATCAGGCCATAGCCAGTACCCAATACCTTGGCGTAGCTCTTGAGCATACCGGCGTAAACTTTGGCCACCGGCCGATAAAGCCGCATGAAGGGATCATTCGGCTCGCGTTCATCCGCGAGAAACTGGGGCTTCTTGGGCTTGACGGTGTCACTGGCATGCTGCTGTTTGTCAGTCAAAGACAGCAGTACCTGAATCAAGGCGATGCCATCGCCAATGCAATGATGGATGCGTGCAACCAGCACACTACCCCCCTGGTAGTTCTCGACTACATAGAACTGCCAAAGTGGTTTGGAGAAATCCATGGGGATGGAAATCAGGTCGTTGACCATGGTCTCCAATTCGGCTTTGTTCGCCTTACCCGGTAGCGCTACCCGGCGCAAATGGTGGGCAATATCAAAGTCAGGGTCATCCTCCCACGCCGCATTCGCACCAGTACGGACTACTCGCTGTTTGAAGCGTCCGTATTTCAACAGCCGTGACTGCATCACCTGCTGCAGGCGTTTGTAATCGATATCCCCCTCGAAGAACATGATGCCCGTGATGACCATCAGATTGGTCGGTCTATCCATACGCAACCATGCTGTGTCAACTGCTGACATGGATTCGCGTTCGGAACCAAACAGATTCAACAACATATTTTCATTCCTAGCCCCAACCTGTGGTGGTTTTGCACGACCTATCGGTCGCTAGCTTGACGTTACGAATTGGGAATTATAGAACACACCCTCTTGCCAAGCGCCAGCACTGGTGCGGCTTACAGGCAAGTTGACCACTGCAGAATGCATCAATACAACGAGGAACACGCTCCATGACTTACTTCGTGACCGGCGCAACCGGTTTTATCGGCAACAACCTCGTTCAGACCCTTCTGAACAAACGCAAAGGCAAGGTATATGCGCTTGTACGCAAGGAATCCATGGAGAAGTTCGATAAGGTTAAGCAGCGCTGGGGCAAAGATGCCGAGCGTGTGATCCCGATCGTGGGCGAGTTAGGCAAACCCACCATGGGCATCGCCGAGCAGGATATCGCGAAGCTGAAGGGCAAGATCAAGCACTTCTTCCACTTGGCTGCGCTTTATGACTTAAAAGCCAGCGCCGAAGACCAAGTTGCCGCCAATGTGACCGGTACATGGCATGCCCTGGAATTCGCCGAAGCCATTGAGGCCGGTGTCTTTCACCATACCAGCTCCATTGCCGCAGCCGGCCTTTACGAAGGCGTGTTTTCCGAGGATATGTTCAAGGAAGCAGGCAAACTCAATCACCCCTACTTCCGAACCAAGCACGACTCGGAAGCACTGGTACGCGAAGAATACTCGCGTCCATGGCGGGTTTACCGGCCCGGCATCGTGGTTGGCAGCTCCAAAACCGGTGAAATCGACAAAATCGACGGTCCGTACTACTTTTTCAAAGTCTTGCAAAAGATGCGCAAGATCCTGCCGCCCTGGATGCCCGCCATCGGCATCGACGGAGGCCGCATCAATATGGTGCCAGTCGACTACGTTGTCGAAGCCATGGACTATCTTGCTCACCTGACTGGGCATAACGGCCAATGCTTCCATCTGACCGACCCGGATGCAAAACGCGTGGGGGAAGCCCTCGCCATCTTCGCCGAAGCGGCACATGCCCCTAAACTGACAGTACGGATCAACCCCTCGGTCTTTGGCTTCATACCAGCCATGGTGCGCCATGCACTGGCTTCGCTCACCCCTGTGCGCCGCGTGCGCAATGCGGTGTTGAAAGACCTGGGTTTACCACCCGATATCATGAACTTTGTTTCCTACCCGACCCGGTTCGACAGCCGCCAGACCCAAAAGCTGCTGGCAGGCACCGATATCAAGCTCCCACCGCTGGAAGACTACGCCTGGAAGCTATGGGACTACTGGGAACGCCACCTTGATCCCGATTTGTTCATCGACCGCACACTAAGCGGCGTATCGCGCGGTAAGCAGGTACTGATCACAGGGGGATCATCTGGCATCGGCCAAGCCACGGCAATCAAGCTGGCAGCAGCCGGTGCGCACGTCATCATCGTGGCACGGGACCTGGAGAAACTGGCTGCCACACAACGTGAGATCGAAGCCAACGGTGGCAAGTGCTCGATTCACAGCTGCGATCTGACCAATATCGAAGCCATTGATGAACTGGCACGCACCGTCCTGGAAACCTATAAGCATGTGGACGTGCTCATCAACAATGCGGGCCGCTCGATCCGCCGCGCCGTGGAGAACAGCTATGACCGGTTCCATGACTTTGAACGCACGATGCAGCTCAACTATTTCGGCAGTCTGCGCCTTACACTGGCGCTACTACCCGGCATGAGCGCACGCAAATCCGGCCAAGTCATCAATATTTCATCTATCGGGGTACTGACGAATTCTCCGCGATTTTCGGCTTATGTCGCCTCCAAGGCGGCGCTGGACGCATTTACCCGGTGTGCGGCAAGTGAATTCTCGGACCGTGGCATCTATTTCACCACGATCAACATGCCGCTGGTGCGCACACCCATGATTGCGCCAACCGATATCTACAAGAACATGCCCTTCATCATCGGCCCCGACGAAGCGGCCGATATGGTGGCGCAGGCGATTATCTATAAGCCGGTACGGGTCGCTTCAGGGCTGGGTATTTTTGGCCAAACCGTCCATGCATTGGCACCACGGGTAGCGCAAATCATCATGAACACAGCCTACCGGATGTTCCCAGACTCGTCCGCGGCCAAAGGAGACAAGGAGGCTGGCAAAGCCCCTGAGCTGAGCGCAGACCAACTGGCGTTCATGCAGATAATGAAGGGTATACATCTGTAACCGATACCCAAAGTCAGTTAACCAGCTCAAAGTTTGTCGAGCTAGAGCAAGACAAGGCAAAAACATCCAAGGAAGCAGAGTTTACAAGTGGTAAATGAGCATTCCGAGGATGTTTTCAACGCCGTATTGCTGGCGCGCAGCAGACTTTGAACAGGTTCTCAGGCAAAGTTTTCATTAAGGAACTTCCGAACCTCTGACTCAATACGTGGCTTAAGCGCAGTAAGCAGAAAACCTAACTTTGCTTCAACCAGAACCTCTCCTGGCACCACGCTGAGCTGACCAGTTACACCACTACGCTCGAAGTGCAATACATCGCCTTCCCAGCGGTAGGTCATACTGAATTCACGGCTCATCTCGTCCGCTACCTTTTCGGCCAGTTTACGGGCCTCTTCCTGCGGTTTGCTGTGCGGATAACGAATACTAATCGACATAATCGGACTCCAATTTCTTTTTTAATTGAACAGCTTGCCACATAGGCTGCTAGATAATCCCAAGTCTACCTTGTTGGCTTCGCAACCAATACAACCCCAACAAGTGGACACCGAACAACTTCCCGGTCAGCAGGGAAAATCTGCAAAAGGATTGGCTCCACCAGCATAGATACGGTCGAGCAACGCCATCTCTCGATCTCTGACTGTATTCAGAAAATATTCAGCCCCCTGCATATGTAGAAACGCGGCCACGCCTCGTTCCAAGAAGTCCTGCAGCTCTCCTAAACCCGCAAGATGTGCAGGACCACGTGCCAAACGTAACGCCAGCTGCACCATCGGTTTTTGCACCACGATGTCGAGCTCGCTGCCTAACTCATGGACAAGCCTGATCTGCTCACAACGCTGCACATAGTTATCACAACGCCGGTAGGCTTCTGCGTAGTGAACAGCGTCGATGGTCTGCACCTTCATCTCACTGAATAGCATCTCCAAGAGCTGATTATCGAGCATCTGGGTAAGCCGGTTCAGATGCATGGCGTCCTCAATTGCTCCCATTGCCCGTTTGGGCAGCAAGCTTCGCATCTTCCCCACGACCCGTTCGCTATCCGCGTCGCGCCGGGAAAAATCAGTCGGACCATAGATATCAGATAGGAAAAAGGTCGTTGCCAAGCCATAGCGTTCACTGCCCGCCAAATCAGCATAACTATGCGCCAACCGCCTCGCTTGCCAGTCGGCCAATAGGTAACGTTCACGGCTAAGCCCGCTCTGGGCAATGGTCTTACTCAGATTCTCGTCCATAGATGTCGTAAAAATGGGAAGGGCAAAAAAAGCACACGCAGATGCAATACAACAGTGAGAAGGCGCGCCAATCCATGTGGACATAGCCGACTGACACATTCCTGCAACGTAACTTTCATACAACAGTGTGGCTACACAACAAAATGACTTTGAAAAAGCCAAAGCAAAACTGGCACTTAGCGAAACAGGGCAACCATAATTCACTCAACGGTCGGACTGTTTCAGGTACTGCAAAACACCGTAAGACTGAGCAACTGTCCAAAAGAATTAGGGATACGACCCTCTTCCTTCAGTAATACACCGGGAGCCAGTAACCACTCTTAATTCATGCTGTAAAGGCTACCTGCCAAACAGCGCATTTTAATTCAGGTAGGTAGTGACTGGAGGCAATGGTCGTGCCTAACTGAGAAAAAGCGTACGGCTTCACCAACCGCTGGTCTGCAAATCGATACACAAACGCGAAGCATTGCACCCACGGATAGACAAACACCCTTTCACTTTCATTACCGAAGGAGCCCATCATGGCCAAGTCACTGAAGAAAGCTACTGAAGAAAAGCAATACGCCCATGTCATCCTGGAATCCGCCAATCAAATCTGGTTGGCCGGACTGGGTGCATTTGCCAAAGCGCAAGGTGAAGGCATAAAGGCGTTTGATCACTTGGTTGAAGCAGGCAAACAAGTCGAAGAAAAGAGCAAAAAAACAGCAGAGGAGAAAGTTGTGTCCGTAACCAGCAAAGCTACTGAAACCTGGGACAAGCTAGAACAAGTGTTCCAGGACCGTGTTGCCCGTGCATTGCATACGCTGGGCGTCCCAAGCAATAAGGACTTAGCTGACCTGAACAAGCGTATTGATGAATTGAACAAAAGCGTAAGTGAGCTGGTGAAGAAGCAAACCGCAAAACCTGTAGCCGCCGTCGCCGCAAAAGTAGAAGACAAGGCCGAAGCCAAGACCACGGCTAAAGCAGAAGCCAAGCCAGCAGCCAAAGCATAAGTAGGGCAAGTTCTAGGTGGGTTTACTGACCCACTGCCAACACGCTGTTTACATGTAGATCGGCAGTGGCTCAGTATGAAATTGTAAGAACCTGTTCAAATAAGATTATGAGCAGGTTTCCCCGATAGCGATTATTGGTCAGTGCGCCTTTGCTTGCGACTACCATACCTTGTTATATCAACCTTGCGGCTGTGGCCAGCCAAGCTAGGGTACTGTTATCCATCCCTGTATCCTCAGGAGTCGCTTCCCATGCCACGAGCCAAGCGCAAACGCTCTCAATCGTGTATCGGCCTGAATCTCGCAGCGGGCGGGCCCCTAGGCGCCATTTATGAAGTAGGCGCGCTGTGCGCATTAGAGGAAGCGCTACAAGGTATCGAGCTTACCGACCTTGATATTTATGTCGGCGTCAGCGCTGGTGGCTTTATTACAGCAGCCCTGGCCAATCAGATTACGCCGAGAGAAATGTATGAGATCTTCATCACGAATTGCTCGAAAACGATCCCCTTCGAGCCTAGTCAATTCCTACGACCAGCCTATCAAGAATATTTCGATCGGATCCTGACAGTTCCCGAACTACTGTTGGATGCCTTCTGGGCGTTCGTTACCCACCCACAAGAGGTAGGCCTGACTGGGGCTTTTATGCAGCTCGCGCATGCTATCCCTACAGGCATATTCGACAACAGTGAGATCGACCGCTTCCTTAGCCAGGTATTTACCAGCGGCGGTCGTACAAATGATTTCCGCGAGCTACGGCATAAGCTCTATATCGTCGCCACCGACCTTGATACCGGTTGCTCAGTAAAATTTGGTGGCGACGGTCATGACCATGTCCCCATCTCCAAAGCTGTACAGGCTTCTTCTGCTTTGCCAGGATTGTTTCCCCCGGTAGAAATAGACGGTAACCACTATGTGGATGGGGCGCTCAAGAAAACCCTGCACGCATCGATCAGCCTCGATGAAGCAGCTGACTTGGTGATCTGCATCAACCCTATCGTCCCTTTCGACGCCCGTGTCTCCCCTTCCTACCAGTCCAATACACGCGACAAACTTATGCGCGGTGGTTTACCAGTAGTGTTATCACAAACGTTCCGCTCCATCATTCACTCGCGCATGCGGGTAGGTATGCAACGCTACGCGAGTAGCTACGCAGATACAGATATCGTGTTGTTTGAACCCAGCCATGGGGACAAGGAAGTCTTTTATTCAAACGTCTTCAGTTACGCCGACCGTGAAAATATGTGTGAACACGCCTATCAGCACACGCGCGCAGACCTGCTTCAACGGGCGGACGAACTGGAACCGATTCTGGCACGACATGGCATTCAATTGGACAGATCGGTATTGCGCGAACCAAGCTGCTTATCCGATAAGGCACATGCACGCCATTTACGTAAACGCACCGTACAAGCAAAGCCCGACACCCCAATGAATCAACTCCACACCACATTGGATACGCTTGAGCAGTGGCTGCATACCATGCAGGCATAAATATATCGAGGATTCATCCAACTCGTTACAGCTTGATTGCCAAGCCGTAACGGGTACTCAGTCCTTGAAATGCGTCTCGATGAAATTCACATAACCCGCATGACGGGTTTCAAGCAAAGTAACCAATCGGTTCATATCACGCTTACGTAAAGCTTCCAGGTACTCATGCCGGCTTGGGAGCGGCAGCTGCTTACCATCCAACCGACGCATTACCTCTGCATAGTACCGGATTGCGCGCTTCAGATTGGTCTGGATCATCTCCAATAACAGCGGCCGTTGTGCCTTGGCTAGCAGCACTGCGTAGTAGTCAAAAATTTTGACCATAAAGTAAGCTGCATCGCTCGCCTGCGGCGACTCCAATTCATCGGTTAATGCCGCTAGTCGGGCGAGTTGTTCATCATCCAACGTGGGCAATGCCATTTGGAAAGCGAGTGGCTCGAGTACATTACGTATACCCACAATGTCAACGATCTCACTCTTCTTTGTCCGAGCCACAATAGCGCCACGGTAAGCGAAATATTCCACCAACCCTTCCACCTGCAGACGCTGCAACGCTTCGCGCAGAGGTATGGGACTTACCCCATAGCGGTTTGCTAGCTCAACCTGTTTTAATGGCTCCCCTGGTGCGAGATTGCCGTTGTAAATATCCCGTCGTATTGCCTGGACGATCTTGTCAACCAATGTACTCATCGAATTCGATAGCCGCTAGAAATCGGCCCGCCACAAGTGATTGAGAGCTTTTGATCTTAACAAATGCCAAAGGATGCTAAGACGACCCGACGTAAGGGATTACCCAAATTCAAGGAAGGAGTTATCCCGAACAACACACGTCATTAGCACGATGTCATCATCAAAAAGCGATCAGTGCCTTGCTGAGCCTACGTCTTAGGCTAACGACCTTTGAACCTACTTAGAGAAACTTTGTCACTTTTTCACAATCTCAGCCTACACAAGCTAAGTAAAAATCATGAAACTGACCAATTGCAGTGCAACATGCCTCGCGCATACGCTGTAAGCGAAGTAATATTGCACTTGTTTTGAGTCTTTCTGATTTCTTGGCCTGTCTATGCGAAGCGAAGGAGGAAACGCTCACAGACAGGACGGGAGTACCATTCGGCATAGGCGAACTGGATGGACATCATGACAGGATGATAGTCGCACACGCCGCGCGAGAAGCAATTATGAAAATTTTTGAGAAAATCTTTAATCCCCGCGACGTACGTCGCAAGCTTGGTCTGAACCAACAAGAGTTCTGGACCAAAATCGGTGTCACCCAAAGTGGTGGCTCACGCTACGAGAGTGGCAGAAACATGCCAAAACCCGTGCGCGAGCTGTTGCGTCTGGTGCATGTAGAGCAAGTTGATCTGAGTCGCGTTCGTCGCGAGGATTTCGAAATCATCGAATACCTCCGCGAGAACCATCCTGACCTGTATAAAAGCCTGCAGAAAGCAGTTAAGGCACAGGAACTGGAAAACAAAGACCAGCACCAAGACCAAGAAGCTGCCTGATCGGGTTCCGTGTTCGATCAATATCGATCGAGCATTGAAGGCCCATGTAAAACGCGCACCAAAGTGCGCGTTTTACATTGTGCATCGCCGCAAAGCCAGCAACTCAGAGACCCAGCACGTTCTACTACATAGGCGTGACGGGTTCGTGCGTGCATCGCAAGCTACCTTCGTTCTTATACGACGACAGCACATATGGGCATCGCTGCGCTACGCCAGATTAATTCACCGCCCGCGACACATCTGTGGCAGCAACTAAAGGCTCAATTTCACTGGCAACCCAAATGCTTCGATGCGGCCGGCTAACGCACGCATCCAATCATCCGGTGCCTTCGCTAAGCGTGGCGCTTCTGCTTGAGTAGAAGGCCGGGCAAGACCATAAAGCAACACACCTTCAGGCCGTGCGCCCCCCTCCATTGCTTCACGTAATAAATCAAGCCATGCCGTAATCTCTTGCTCGCTAGGCAAAGCTCCATCCACCATAAACATGCAGGTTTGCAACCAAGTGGGGCAATGTGTGGTGGCAGCTAGCAAATGACGTCTGACTTGAGCCGGCGTCAATGCAATCTGGTTAACGAAACTATGGTTGTCAATCGGAGCACGGTCGTATTTGAACCAAACCTCGCCATTCAACGCGCTTAATCGACCAAGCGCGCTTTGTATTGCCGGCTTATACAGCTGGCTGCCGTTGGTGATCAAAACAAACTTGATCTGCCCCAATAGCCCAAAGTGCCTCATCTGCCTTCCAACCAAGTCTACAACCTCACCGAACTGGCGACTGGAAGTGGGCTCTCCGTTACCCGACAAGGCAATATCATTAAGCCGCCTCACATCTTCGGGTACATTGCGCTGCATGAAATCGCCATGGACGATATCTTCAAGCATGGCGGCAAGTTCAGCCTCCAAGCATGCCAAATCCAACTTCGGCGCATTACCGCGGATCAGATCAGGGACTTGGCAATAGATACAACGCCAGTTGCAGGCATTGTTGGGATTAAGGTTGATACCTACCGACACGCCCCCCGCCCGCCGCGACACCACAGGATAAACATACTGAAAACCAAGAATATCGCGGCGATGATCGGTAACTGCCAGAGGGATCAGGGATTTGAGTTTGCTTTCAGGCACAAATTTCCACTTTGAAACAACTTATTTCTTACGTTTTATCGGAATGATGAGAACAGGTACGGGTGCATGCCGAACCACACCTTCCGCAACACTGCCCAGCAATAGATGATCCAACCCGGTCCAGCCGTGGGAACCCATCACCACAATGTCGGCAGGCCAATTGGTTGCATCCTCGATGATTGCGCTCGAAATCGTACCACCCCAGATTTCAATCAGCGACGTTTCAGCCTCTACGCCATTTTCCTTCATCAACACTGCGGCGCTTTCCAAAACCTTCCGGCCACCTTCGCGCAGATTACTTTGCAGTTCGCCCACATCGACAAACTCTGCGCCGCCCCAGGTAAACTGTGCCAAATCAATCACATGAACCAACCGGGTTTTGCCGTGTTGGTCGCAACAAAATCGGGTCACTTCTCTCAAGGCTTGACGAGAAGTTTCGCTGTCATCAACAGGAACCAGAATACGTTGGTACATGATGCATTCCTTTTTTCATATCGACGGAACCCTGCAATCCGGCAACAGCCTGAGTCTACTATAGCTGCCAGGTTGCCCAGCAGGTCCGGCGAGGCTTACACTGACCACAAATGAGCAGCCTACAACCACAATACATGGCACGCATCAAACTCGACTTACCTGAATACTTCCCATTTCGTACCGAAATATCAGTCGGTATTGGCCTCATCAATTATGGGGGCCACTTGGGAAATGACTCAGCACTGACGCTGGTTCATGAAGCGCGGTTGCGATTTTTGCAGTCGCTCGGTTTAACAGAGTTAAATATCGGCGGCCTTGGCATGATCCTTACCGACGCCGCACTGGTCTTCAAAGCTGAAGTATTTTGGGGAGAAACCTTGGTTGTTGAAGTCGCCAGCACCGAGTTCAATAAATATGGCTGCGATTTATTCTATAGGTTCCGTAAGCAAGCCGATAATCGCGACGCGCTGCACGCAAAGACAGGCATTTTGTTTTTTGATTTCACCACCCATAAACCGGCGAAGGTGCCGGTTGAATTTCTTAGCGCACTAGGCATGCAGGAGACTCCAATATGATGAAGAAATACCCCGCCAACAGTCCCGAAGCCATGGCTCGCCTGCTGGTGATGCTGATGATGAGCGACGGCAATATGGACCCACGTGAAATCGACAGCCTGGAAACCCTTCATATCTATGAAGCGCTTGGTATCACCCGTACTGGTTTTATCGAAGTGCTCCACGCTTACTGTAACGATTTGAGCGATGAAGCCGACGAAAATGGCAGCATCAAGCTTGTTGACCGGCAGCGTATCGACGACCTGCTGGATACGGTTACCGAGCCAAAGAAACAGCTGTTGGTTGCAACCCTTGCCCTCGATATGGCCAAGGCCGACAAGGTGATTTCTGAACCCGAGCTTGCTGTCTACAGCCGCATGCTGTCGCGCTGGCACCTGACTCTGGAAGATATTGAAGCGACTTACGCACGTTGATCGCTGGTCAAGAGTGCCGTATTAACCCTTAACAAGCTTGGGTACGCTCGGTTGAATGCGCCGCAGTGAAGACATGCGCGCTGCCTATCGTCGGTAGCTACACCTACCTTGGGCCAAAAGGCACGCAGCAGGCTTTGCCCAACCCATAGGCAGTTAAGATCGTGTTGTTTGTCCTCCTCACAAGAGAGGAATCAAACAACCGAGGTATTTCGCACCAAGTAGTCGCAGCTTCATGTATGCAGGTACACCCTGGAGTCCAGCGTTGTGCTCTACTCTACTGACGCCTGCTCGTAACGGATTGTGAACAAGCCTCAGGATCACGTTGCTTATCAAGCGCAACAAGCATTTGCTTGGTTAGAATCGAGCATTCGACGAGGATGCCCCTATGAACCAAGCCAACCAATTCACGAGTACTGATCACTACATTGCCACACCTGATCTTCTGTTGGCTGTCAATGCAGCCATCACCTTGCAGCGTCCGCTGTTGATCAAAGGTGAACCCGGTACCGGCAAAACCCTCCTTGCCGAAGAGGTTGCCCGTAATCTCAATGCGCCACTGATCAGCTGGCATATCAAGTCCACCACAAAAGCCCAACAAGGCTTATACGAATACGACGCAGTATCCCGTCTGCGGGATGGCCAGCTGGGTGATGAGCGCGTCAACAACATCAGCAACTACATCGTACGCGGCAAGCTATGGGAAGCCTTTGAAAGCGAGCAGCGCGCCATCCTGTTGATCGATGAGATCGACAAAGCCGATATTGAATTTCCCAATGACCTGCTGCGTGAATTGGACCGCATGGCTTTCGATGTCTATGAGACACGTCAAACGGTAACTGCCCGCCACCGGCCTATCATCATCATTACCAGCAACAACGAGAAAGAACTGCCGGATGCATTTCTGCGCCGGTGTTTCTTTCACTACATCCGCTTCCCCGACAAAGACACGATGCGCCAGATCGTTGCGGTGCACTTCCCCAAATTGCATGAGGAACTGCTGGCGGAGGCGCTTGAGCTGTTTTACGCCCTGCGCGACTTACCTGGGCTGAAGAAAAAGCCCTCAACATCGGAGTTGATCGACTGGATCAAGCTGCTATTGGCCGATCAAGTCCCACCTTCCGCGCTTAAGGCGGGAGAAGGCCTCCCTCCAATGTCGGGGGCATTACTAAAGAACGAACAGGATGTCAGCCTATTTGAACGGTTGATCAAGATGGTACGAGCACGTCAGGGGCACTAAGAGTCGCTAACAAAACCCTTCCGGTGTTGTTGCGCAAGCTTGCCGTACCTACGTACTGTCTATGCTTGCGCGGCTAGCCAGCATCGCTTCGCTGAGTTTTGTTAGAACCTGTCTAAAGTTTGCTGTGCGTCAGCAATACGGCGTTGAAGACACCCTCGGAATGCTCATTTACCATGCGTAAACTCCGCTTCCTCGGCTGTTTTCGCCTTGTCTTGCCCTAGCTCGCGAGACTTTAGACAGGTTCTTAGAACCTGTTCAAAGTCTCCGCAGAAGAAGAGTCAGAAAGGCAAACTGAATGAATTGCAAGCTGGTGTCGAGCTTGCGTTCACAGTTCTTCCACAATCGACGGCACTTCTCCAACCACGCAAAAGAACGCTCCACTATCCAACGCTTCGGCATCACCGCAAACCGATGCAGCTCACTACGCTTGGCTATTTGCACTGTCGCCCCCACGCAAGCTTGCACACCCTGAGCAAACGGCTGACCCGTATAACCACTATCTGCCAGCACACTCAACACGCGACTCAAGTCAGCATGGCTGCCTTTTAGTGCTTCCAATGCACCACTTCGATCGGTGACCTCTGCCGTCGTTACCGCAATCGCATGGGGCAAGCCCAGCGTATCAACAGCAATATGTCTTTTGATCCCTGATACCTTTTTGCCTGCGTCATAGCCCTTCTGTCCTGCTGTGTCCGTATTCTTCACACTTTGTGCGTCCACGATCAATAGCGACGGTGAGTCGTTGCGCCCCTGTTTCACGCGGGCCGCGCCAACCTGATTTTTTTAATGCCTGTGTCAGCAGGCTACCGTCCTTACGGGGTTCACTCCAGATGCTGAAGTAGGCGTGGACGGTACGCCACTTTGGAAACTCGCTGGGCAACATACGCCACTGGCAGCCGCTCTTGAGTAGATAGAGGACGGCACAAAATACGTCGTATAGGTCGACTCGGCGAGGACAGGTTTTCTTACGGGCACTTTCCAGCAGTGGGCGAATGGTTTCAAATTGTTCGCGACTGACGTCGCTGGGGTAAGCGGTTCTCATTGGGCAAGCATCGCCGGTTTGGGGCTAGATGAAAAGACTTTGAACAGGTTCTTAGAAGCTGTTCAAAGTCTCGCGAGCTAAAGCAAGACAAGGCGAAAACAACTGAGGAAGCGGAGTTTACATGAGGTAAATGAGCATTCCGAGGGCATTTTCAACGCCGTATTGCTGACGCGCAGTAGCCTTTGAACAGGTTCTTAGTCTTGGGCTAAAGCATGGCTTAGTCCAGTTCGTGTGTACCTTCCATTTATTCTCCAGGTCCCTTTCCTGGCAGGGCATCGCAATAGTAAGTCATGCGTTTGCGAGGATTCAGGTAGGCAAACACCTGCTGAGGCAGCTGAGCCGGCCGGATGCTTTTGACGATATTGAGTTCCTTCTCCTCTTCCAAATCCAGGATCACTGCCTCGTGCTTAGGGACGCTGGGGTCGTAGATGAGTACGGTCGGTTTAAGCGGCTTGCTTGAATTGACTGCCATGACGAGGCCCAATGCATTATTGGAGAGTTGTACCAGCGTTCCTGGTGGGTAAACACCCATGCACCGTATGAACAGCCCCAAAGGATGGCTTTCAAAACGGGCGCGCAGTTGCGAGAACATCAAGGCCAGCGCTTCGTATGGTGTAAGTGAATCCCGAGGGTTTGGCCTGTTGCATAGGTTGTCGTAGGTATTGACGATACAGATGATTTTGCTGAGCGGCAGGATGCCTTCACCTCGTAAACCATGTGGGTAACCACTGCCATCGACATGCTCGTGGTGCTGGAACACGATGGCGAGCGCTTCTGGCGAGAGATTGAGCTTTTTGCCGATGTCCAGCCCGTACTGGCTATGTTGCATCAACAGATCCTGTTCACTGGGCGTCAGCGGCTCTGTCTTCAGCTGTATCTTTTCGGGAATATCGACCTTACCGATATCGTGAAACAGTGCGCCCATGCCTAGTTCGGTCAGGGCTTCTCTTCCTAGCCCAAGCTGCTTGCCCAGCATCATCGCCAGTACTGCGACATTGAGTTGATGGTAGTAGACATCCTCATTCGCGATCTTGTCGTTCATGAGGTGAATGGCGATGTCCCGGTCGGTTAGCATGGAGCTGACCAAGTCGCCAATAAGTGCAGATGCTTCTTTCATTGACTCTTCAGGTCGGGCGAACAGATTGCGGGTGATCGCCTTCACAGCCCGGCTGGCGCCGACGAATTTTCGCTCACAGTCATTCAACGCATTGCGATGCTGGGTGAGCTTCTCAATACGTGCTTTCTTCGCTGCAATAGCAGCGAGTTGTTCAGGGCTGGGACCACTGGGCAGCGTGGTCGGGGCATCTGGTGGCGGTGGAAGCGGGACTACATCACTGCGCTTCGGGTCATAGCGAATACGTTCCAGGCCCAGGGAGCGTAGCGTGTCGATCTGGTCCTGACTTTTGATCTTGAACTGACTGAAGGTGAAGGGATGTGCCGTCCAGTCGAGTTCAAGACGGATATACAAGCCAACACAGAGTTGATCAGGACTGATGTAGTTCGATTGAGCCGGCGTCGTCATAAGTGGATACGCATCGGGGTAGTGAACCAGTCGGACGTGAAAACTTGTTTACGTTCTTAGCTGCGCAGCGATGGACAGGGCTTGTGTGTTGTTCAGAAGTCCTTATGCACCCAAGTACGTTTCGGCTCCTGTGCTTCACCCTGCTGCCTGTTGCTCGCGACAGATCGTGAACAGGTTCTTAGAATAGCAGCCGGGATGCCTTGTTCGCCTCCTCACTTTTATTCTGGATTGCACAATGTCGTCTGACACCAATACCGTTATCGCCGATACCCGCGCCTGGTTGGAAAAAGCCGTGATTGGCTTGAACCTTTGTCCCTTCGCCAAGGGGGTCTATATCAAGAATCAGGTCCGTTTTGTTGTGAGTGAGGCGACCACTCTCGACCAGCTGATGGATGACCTCGATAGGGAGCTGTTGTTATTGGCTGAGGTGGACCACAATGAGATTGACACCACATTGCTGATTCACCCGAAAGTACTGACGGATTTTCTCGATTTCAATGACTTCCTGGACGTGGCGGATGGTGTCGTGGTGGAACATGAGCTGGAAGGCATCCTGCAAGTGGCAAGTTTTCATCCAGATTACCAGTTCGCCGATACTAAGCCTGACGACATCAGCAATTACACCAACCGTGCGCCTTACCCCATCCTGCATTTGTTGCGGGAGGAGAGCCTGGACCGTGCAGTGGCTGCGTTCCCGGACGCTGCCGACATCTTTGAAAGGAATATCCAGACCATGCGCCAATTGGGGCATGCCGGATGGGTAGCATTAGGGTTGCCGCAGCAAAAAGCTTAATTGGTGTAAAAACATCAACCATAAAAATTTGTTTGCAAAGTCGCTTTTATTCGCGTAAAACACGCACCGCAGGCATTTCAAGTAGTAGGTTTCAGGCCGTTCTCTGTACCAAAAACGGTACGCCAATTCGCCACCTCCTTTGTTTGAGCGTCCGCATTTCATTTTTTTATTTCCAACAAGGAAAAGTATTATGGCAACCGGTACCGTTAAGTGGTTCAACGATTCCAAAGGCTTCGGCTTCATTACCCCTGACGAAGGTGGCGACGATCTGTTCGCGCACTTCTCGCAAATTCAATCCAACGGCTTCAAGTCGCTGCAAGAAAACCAAAAGGTTTCCTTCGATGTGACTACCGGCCCGAAGGGTAAGCAAGCTTCCAACATCAAGCCTGTCTAATCGACCCGCTTTTTGTAGCTTGTTATGAAAAAACCCGACTTCGGTCGGGTTTTTTATTGTCTGTAGCTCTGTAGTAGTTGCATCAAGGCTATGAAATGTAAAAGCCCCGCCAATACTTAGCGGGGCCAAAGCGGATTGATAAACTATTACTTAGGGCCTTTCTTCAATAATGCACCTAGCAGCCCCTTTGGTTGCTGAGCAACTTGTTGACCACCTGACTGCTTGCCAAAGCGGTCGGGGATATTGGTCTTGGCGAGTTTCTCGTTGATCTTCAAGCCGCGTAGTTTTTCCAGATCGGTTTTCTTCATAACTCACTCATTTAATGGTGACGACCAGTAGGCCGACGACCTACACCCGGCCCGCGACTATTGTGGTTACCTGCCTGCGACACAGGTTGGCGTGCTTGTGGCTTACCTTGTGATTGACGGCCCTCGCTAGCATTTCCTGCGGGCTTACGCGGTGGGCCACCTCTGCCTTGCCCCTGACGAGCGCCACCGCCTGATCGTTGCTGAATGGGTTCAGGCTTGATGCTGGGGTCTGGCTCAAAACCGGGTATGACCACTTTGGGCAACTCGCGCTTGATCAGCTTCTCAATATCGGCCAACAACTTCTTTTCATCCACGCACACCAGGGAGACCGCTTCGCCCTCAGCCCCGGCGCGGCCAGTACGGCCGATTCGATGGACATAATCTTCCGGTACATTGGGTAGTTCGAAGTTGACCACATGTGGGAGCTGATCGATATCGATACCGCGGGCAGCGATGTCGGTGGCAACCAGCACCTGCAGTGAACCATCTTTGAATTCACCCAGCGCACGGGTCCGCGCCCCCTGACTCTTATTGCCATGGATGGCCATGGCGCTGATGCCATCTTTAGCTAGCTGCTCGGCGAGCCGATTGGCGCCATGCTTGGTACGGGTGAAGACCAACACCTGGAACCAGTTGTGTTCCTGGATCAAATGCGCGAGCAACTGGCGTTTCTTATCGCGATCAACCGGATGTACCTTCTGCGCAATGGTATCGGCAGTGGCGTTACGCCGGGCAACTTCAATCAGTTCGGGTGACTTGAGGAGGCTGTCTGCCAATGCCTTGATTTCGTCGGAGAATGTGGCCGAGAACAGCAGGTTTTGCCGATCGCGTGGCAACAGCGCCAGGATCTTCTTGATGTCGCGAATAAAACCCATGTCCAGCATGCGGTCTGCTTCGTCGAGCACCAGGATTTCAATCTTTGACAAGTCCAACGTGCCTTGCTGGACATGATCAAGCAAACGCCCTGGTGTTGCGACGAGGATATCAACCCGGCTGCGCAGCTGTTTGATTTGCGGATTGATGCTGACGCCGCCGAACATGGTCATCGATGTCAGCTTGAGATACTTGCCATAGTTTTTCACTGACTCCTCGACCTGTGCGGCTAATTCGCGCGTTGGGGTCAGGATCAAGGCGCGTACAGGGGGACGCCCTTCAGAAGGTCCTTTGGCGGTACGATTCGATAGGCGGTGCAGGATGGGTAGGGTAAAGCCAGCGGTCTTGCCGGTGCCGGTTTGCGCGCCGGCTAACAAGTCACGCCCGGTCAGAACGGCGGGGATGGCTTGCAGTTGAATAGGGGTGGGCTCGGTGTAGCCGAGTTCGGCCACGGCACGGACGATATCGTCCGATAAGCCCAGAGAGGCGAAAGACATGCTGAAACTCCTGCGGGCATCGGCCCTGCTCATGAGAGCAGCAGTCTGTGGCGGATGACGGAACAAAAAAGCAGAAATGATAGTGGGCGCGAAGACTGGAGCACGCTCATGTCCGTCATTGTAACAGTATGTTGTGATCTGACCTTCCTGGCATTGGAACAATACTGTAAAATTAATGGGTTACGTTTCATTTCGTAACGAAAGCGCGGCGCCATCAGGGTGTCGTGGGCCGGAGCAGGCGAAGTTTCACATTAGCTATGTGCCTGTGGCCGGTGGTTGTCAGTCAAAATATGGCAAGGGTTGCAACCGCCCGCGTACAGCTACCGTTCTGGTTTTATCGCTAGCAACGGGATGCCGAAATTGAAGGGAGCGTTCAAATGGGTTGGCTTCTCTACCTATTCCGACGTTAAGTCGTCTTCTTCCTGCGTCAGCAGGGGTTCCGACAGAAAGCCGCGAGCATTGGCCCGCGGCTTTTTTTGTTGGAATGTGTTCAGTTTATTTCCTCGACAGGTTTTGCCACAGCAGTGGAATGTAGCTTGAAGCGCTTACTAAGCCAGACCAGGAAGTCATCCACATAAGTGAACACGACAGGGATGACCAATAGGCTCAACAGTGTCGAAGTCAACAGACCACCAATCACAGCAATCGCCATTGGCGAGCGGAAGCTTGGGTCTATGCCCAAGCCCATGGCAATCGGCAGCATGCCGGCAGCCATGGCGATGGTGGTCATCAGAATGGGGCGAGCTCGTTTATGGCAAGCGTCCAAGAGGGCATTCCAACGGTCCATGCCATGTTCGCGGCGTGCCATCACTGCATATTCAACCAACAGGATGGAGTTTTTGCTTACCACCCCCATCAGCATCAATAGCCCAATGATTGACGGCATCGAGAAGCTGTTGCCGGTAAGTAGCAAGGCGAGAAATGCGCCGCCAACACTGAGTGGCAGTGCCGCCAGGATGGTGGCCGGCTGCAGGAAGTCATGGAACAGCAATACCAGTACGACATAGATGCACATGACGCCGATCAGCATGGCCAAGCCAAAACTATTGAAGAGTTCGGCCATGTGTTCCGCATCGCCAGATACCTGCTGCTTTACATTAGCGGGTAGTGAACGCAACGAGGGTAATGCATCGGCTTCCTTCATTACTTCGCCCATATTGCGGCCATTCAATTCCACGTTGATGGTAATCTGGCGCAGACGGTCCTGTCGGTTGATCTGGCTAGGGCCGCTGCCTAGCTTGATATCGGCAACGCTACTGAGTGTGACTTCGCCTTTGGCGCCAGCCACACGGAGCTGGCCTATCGCATCCAGGTCTTGTTTGGCGCTGTCTGCCAGTCGTACCCGCAGATTCACTTGACGTTGCGGCAGGTTGAGTTTGCTTAGCGAAGCAGAAAAGTCGCCATAGGTGGCCATACGTACAGCGTCGGCCAACTGGGTACTGGTCACCCCCAGGTCTGCAGCGCGCGCATAGTCGGGTTTGATCTGTAACTCCGGTCTTTGCAAGCTTGCGCCTGAGGTTACCGCGCCGATCCCTTTCAAGCCGCGTAGTTCGCGCTCGACAGCTTTACTGGCAGTTTCCAATGCTGTTGCATCGTCACCGACAAGGGCGATTTGCAGTTTCTCGCTTGAATCATTGGTGCCGACGCTGACGCGTGCGCCAGCCAGCGGCTTGAGCGCAGCCCGGATCTCATTATCAATGGCTGATTGTTTGTAACTGCGCTCGCTCCGTGGTGTCAGTTTCAGGGTCAATGTGGTAGTACGTACATCGCTGTTATTGCCTGAATCCATGGGACTGCCAGTAGGGCTGGCAGAGCCAACCAAAGTAAAAACCTGTTTCACATCCGTGACCTTGGCAAGCAGCAGGCGCGCCTGCTCGGCTACCTCGCGGGTTTCGGCGAGGCGGCTGCCGGGAGCCAATTCGATACTGACCTGGGTACGGCTATCGTCATTGGCCGGTACAAACCCCGTAGGCAACAAGGGGATGAGACACAGCGAGCCGACAAAGAAACCCATTGCTGCGGCGGTTGTTGTCTTACGATGGGACAGACACCACTCAACCCAACCGAGGTAACGCACCATCAGCTTGCTTTTTTGTTCGTGCTTTTCACTGGGTTTGAGTAAGTAGGCAGCCATCATCGGGGTGAGCAGCCGAGCCACCAGCAGTGAAGCCAATACAGCTACTGCGGCTGTAATGCCGAATTGACGGAAGAACTTGCCGGGGATGCCGCCCATAAAGGCGGTAGGCAGGAACACAGCCACCAGGGTCAGCGTGGTTGCGATGACGGCAAGACCGATTTCATCCGCAGCTTCCCGTGCTGCCTGCAGGGGTGTCTTACCCATATTCAAGTGGCGGACAATGTTTTCCACTTCAACAATGGCATCGTCGACAAGAATGCCGATCACCAGCGCCAATGACAGGAGCGTCAGCACATTCAGGCTGAAGTCCAGGAAGTACATGGCGGCGAAGGTGGGAATGATGGACAAGGGAAGCGCAATGGCCGAGACGACAGTGGCGCGCCAGTCCTTTAGAAACCAGAACACCACCAATATGGCCAGCACTGCACCTTCCAGCAGCAGATGCATCGATCCTTCGTAATTATCTTCAATCGGCTGGACCGTGTTGTAGGCTTCAGCAATATGTACCAACGGATAGCGTTGCTTCAGCTGGGTAATCGTTTCGCGAACCGCCTTGGCAACCTCTACCTCGCTTGCCCCTTTGATGCGCATGATCTGAAAACTCAGCACCGGCTTGCCATCGAGCATGGCAAAGGTGGTGCGCTCGGCATGGGTGTCCTTTACGCTGGCCAACTGGTCCAGGCGAACATGGCGGCCATCGCCCAACGGAACCGGTAGCGCCGCGATTTCCGCCACCGAGCCCACTGCGCCCAGTGTACGTAACGACTGTGTCTGGCCCCCTAATCTGCCTTCGCCACCGGAGGCGTCTTTCTGCACAGCCTTGAGCTGATTGGCGACGGTGACCGCGTTGATACCCAAGCCACTGAGCTTGGCTTGATCCAATTCAATCAGTACCTCCCGGTTCACGCCACCGAGCCGGCTCAGCTTGCCGACCCCGGTAGCGGCCAGCATGGCCTTGTTGACCTCGTTGTCGATGAACCAGGACAGGGCTTCCTCATCCATGCGGTCTGATTGCACGGTGTAGGTAAGAATGGGTTCGCCCGTGGTGTTGATTTTGGAAACCGTGGGTGTCGCCATCTCTGCCGGTAGCTCAGACTTGATGGCATCAACGGCATTGCGCACCTTGTTCAGTGCTTCCTCGCTGTTTTTCTCCAGCTCGAACTGCACGGTGGTGTTGACCGACCCATCGGTGATGGTGGTATTGATGTGTTCCACCCCACCGAGTGAAGCGAGCTGATCTTCGATTTTTCGCGCCACCTCGGTTTCGAGCTGGGCGGGTGCTGCGCCTTCCAACGAGGCGCTGACCGTAACCGACGGTAGTTCGATATCCGGGAAGTTCTGTACGCCCAGTTTTTGAAGGCAGATCAGACCCATGACGGTCAAAACCACAAAGAGCAGGAGTGCAGGTACCGGTTTGCGTATTGCCCAGGCCGAGAAATTCATACTGCCTCCTTACTGGCAACGGCCAGCCGCACCGTATCGCCATCATTGAGGAAAGTGCCACCGCTACGAACGATACGGGTGTAGAGGGCCAAGCCGTGGGTGATTTCCGTTTGTGCACCCTGGCTGCGGCCGGTGCTGACTTTGTGTTGAATGACTTTTTGTTGCGCATCGATTTCGAACACATAGCTATGCCCATCGCGCACCGTAATGGCCGTCGTAGGCACCGTCAGGGTTTTGCGCTGCCCCAATTCAATCTGCCCCTGTGCATACATGCCGGCTCGTGCACTTGTCTGGCTGCCCAGATCCACATAAGCGATTGCAGTACGGGTCTCACTGGTCAGGGTGGGGGCCAAAAGGCGTACCTTCCCTTGAGCCGTCTCTCCATTGGGTAAGGTAATGGTTGCAGATTGCCCTGCTGTAAGTACCGCCATCTGCTGGGCGCTGACTTCGGCGCGCCATTCCAGCCGTCCTTGCCGCAGTAAGCGGAACAGCTCGCTGCCATTGACCACGCTGCCGAGCGTGGCTGTGCGGCTGGTGATGATGCCGTCATCCACTGCCACGATCCGGGTCTGAGCCAGTTTGATGCGGGCATTGCTGAGTGCCGCCTCGGCAGAGGCCAGATTCGCGTCGGCGATTTTCTCGGCAATCAGATACTGTTCTATCTGTTGGTTCGAGAGCGCACCACTGCCTTTCACTGCCTGACCACGCTGGGCGTTGTTCTGAGCCTGTAACCGATTGGCCTGTGCCAGGGCTACCGCAGCTTCGGCTTGGCGGACCTCGGCCTTGATCGTGTCATTGACCAGTTCAGCCAATAGCTGGCCACGTTTCACCTTGCTGCCGACATCGGTATGCAATGCAGCAATCCGCAGCCCATTGGTTTCGGCGCTGATACTGGCCTCCTGCCAAGCGGCCAATGCGCCATTAGCTTGCAGAGTTTGCGACCACATATTGAGTTCGGGTTGTACTACTTCCACAGTCAAGGCTGCATGGTCGGCAGCCGGTTTGGTACTGCTGGCCTGCACCGATGCAGGCTTGAGGAACAGCGTCATCCATCCCAAGCCAAGCAGGACGGCGGCACTGATGAGTCCCAGGCGTGTCTTCGATTTCATAGTGAAGTTCCGATAGTGGAGGAGGGGGCATCAGTGCCGGCTTGCCAGCCGCCGCCGAGTGCCTTGTAAAGGGCAATGCCGTACAACACGCGGTCACGTCGTACTGTGATCAGGCTTTGTTCCGCACCCAGTGCTTCGCGCCGTCTTTGTTCCAGGTTGAGTAGGCTGCTGCCGCCGGCCTGCCAAAGCTGCTCGCTGGCGGTGAAGTAGTGCCGATATCCCGCTGCACTGGTGGCGATGCTGGCCTCACGCTGGCTGGCGCTGTCCAGTCTCACCATGGCTTGTTCCACCTCCTGCACGGCTGTACGTACTGCCTGCTGGTAGGTGGCAAGGCTGCTGGCATAGTTGGCCTCAGCCTCACGGACCTTGGCCTTGCTGGCGCCACCATCGAACAGTGGCAGGTTCAGCGACGGTCCGAACGACCAGGGCGCGGTTTCCAAGCTTTTGCCATTGCTTTGGGTACGGGTCAGGGAAATCGAACCGAGCAGCGATAGTCGGGGGTAACGATTTGCTTCGGCCTGCCCGATTTGTGCGCTGGCGGCAGCAAGCTGGCGTTCTGTAGAAACCAGATCCGGCCGTTGGCTTAGCAGCTGTAAAGGGACGCTGGTGACGATAAGGTTGGCGGGCTGTGGCAGTACGGGCTCGTCTGCCGCCAGCTGTTTGCGTAAAGCGGGTTCCGTTATGCCGGTGAGTGTGACCAGGGACTTGATGCTCAGATCGCATTCGGCCTGCTGTTGGGTCAGCCCGGCTTTTGCATTGGCTACGCTGGCCTGTGCGAGCGAAGCATCGGCAGGTGGGGTCAGTCCGGCATCGACTGCGCTGACTGTGCTATGGGCGGTTTGCTCCAGCGAATGCAGGTTGTCCTGATAGGTGGTTGTCAGCAATTGGCAAGCGCGGTAGCGCACATATTCGCTGGCAACCTCGGCCGCCAGGGAAACACGTGCGTCATGCCAGCTGGCTTCTTTGGACTTGGTCGTGGCTTGGGCCGCTTCCTGGCTTCGCCGTACCGCGCCAAACAGGTCGATTTCCCAGCTTGCATCGAACATGCCTGACTTTGTGGTAGTGCTGTCTTGGTTCTCTGATTTCGAAGTACCGGCGCGGCTGATTTTGGCATTGGCGTTGAAACTGGGCAAAGCACTGGCGTCGCTTACACCTTGTTGGGCTCTGGCTGCCTGGATATTCGCCATTGCCTTGGCCAAATTAGGGCTGTCGGTTTCAGCACTACGCAATAGCGTGCTGAGTGTCGGGTCATTGAAGCTATGCCACCACTCAACCAGTGTTGTGGTGCTTCCACCGTGTGGCAACGCTGCCTGCCATTGTTCGGCCAGCTGGATCTGAGGAGAGTTGTAGTTGGGACCGACACTGGCGCAACCGGTGAGGAGCAAGCCTAACAGCAGGGTTGGGCTGACTTGGTAGACTGAGAAAGAGCCAAGTGGCGGCATGGTTATATACCTGGTAGTGGTGTAACCGTATGCTCGCTCCTGGACAGGTTAAGTGCCGTTAAGCCTTGGTAAAGATGCGTAAAGCTGGGGGAGTGATAAAGCTGTTTATGGCTGTTGTGCTAACGCAGCTATGTATATAGGCGCGGCAGCTTTACGCCACAACACCACAGGATTTCTACCAGTGGCGCTCTGTAAAGACGGGTAAAGATTGCAGGATAGTGGTGCTGGCACCGCTATCATGTTGCAAAGTTTATTTCCATTGGTCCCCCTCAATGACACGCGTCCTTTTGGTTGATGACGATGCCGAGCTTAGCGCCATGTTGGCGGAATACCTGGAGCAGGAAGGGTTTACCGCGCATGCCGTTTACGATGGCGAGGCTGGTGTGGCAGAGGCGCTTAGCGGCCGCTATGACATTGCGGTGCTGGATGTCATGATGCCGCGCATCAATGGTGTGGAGGCACTGCGGCGTATACGTGCAACCAGCCGTCTGCCAGTGCTGATGCTGACGGCGAGAGGGGATGATATCGATCGTATCCTTGGCCTGGAGCTGGGGGCAGATGATTATGTTCCCAAACCCTGTACGCCAAGGGAGTTGGTGGCCAGATTGCGCGCTATCCTGCGTCGTGGTTTGCCTACCGAGTCGGCCCAGTCCAGCAGCGATAGCATCTGTGTAGGTCCGTTGCAGTTATGGCCGGCACGCCTTATAGCGCATTGGCAGGATGAGCCATTGATGTTGACCGGTTCGGAATTCCGCTTGCTGGAAGTGCTGGCGCGTCAGGCCGGGACGGTAGTCAGCAAGGCAGCACTATGTGATGGTGGCTTGGGTCGGCCATTGGCGCGTTTTGATCGCAGTATTGATGTGCACATCAGCAGTATCCGGCAAAAGTTGGGTACGACGGCAGATGGCCGCCCCTGGATTCAGACGGTGCGCGGTCAGGGATATCTATTGGTCAAGGAGTAGATCCATATGCCGGTGTTAGCTTGGTCCTTTACAGATTGCCCCTAGGTATGGGGCGCCTTTTCTGGAAATTCTTCGCTGTTTTCTGGCTGGCATTGATGTTGACCATTGTGATGGTGATATTCATTGCCTGGTTGCTACGGTGGGTTGACCCACCCGAGCAGCGTAGCTTCGAAGCAGAACGACTGAGTTTGATGCTTCGAAGTACAGCCAATGTACTGGCACAGGGTGAGTCGGCTGGTGCCAAGGCGATGTTGCGGGATTGGCAGTCCCGCAAGCTCGAACCGACTATTTATGTACTTGGCCCGCTGGGGCAGGAGTTACTCGGCCGCAGTCTGCCCGCAGATGAGCTGGCCGCTTTGCCAAACAGGGCCCAACAGGTTGGCGATGCGATTCAGACAGTAATCACTTCCAATGGCCAGCGTTACTGGGTGTTCGCTCGGGAAGCGGAGATAACCGATTTTATGGCGGACGAAAGACCCAAGCCCCCATCCATCGTGGTGCCAATCGCGGTTTCTGCATTGGTGAGTCTTTTACTCAGTGCATGGCTGGCCTGGTACTTTTCCAAGCCGATACGCAGCTTAAGTTGGGCATTGCATACCGTTGCTGAGGGGAAGTTGGAAACGCGTGTGATGCCGCAAATTGGGCTGCGCCGTGATGAGATTGCCGACCTGGGGCGCGACTTCGACCGTATGGCCCATCAGCTGCAGCAGTTGGTGGGGGCGCAGAACCGGCTTTTGCATGATGTGTCGCATGAATTACGCTCACCTTTGGCGCGTTTGCAGGCGGCTATCGGACTGGCGCGCCAGCGGCCCGACAAAGTGGATGCCAGCCTGGAACGCATCGAACGTGAAGCAGTACGGCTTGATAGCCTGGTGGGCGAGTTGTTAACTCTGGCGCGATTGGAAGCGGGGTCGACAGAAATCAAACGGGAACGACTGGATTTGGTGGAGTTGATAGCCGCGATTGCCGATGATGCCCAATTCGAAGCCCGCTTGGCGGGGCGAGATGTTCAGCTGCAAGCGAGCGGTGAGTTTGTTGCCGAGGTGGGGGCGGAGTTGCTGCACCGCGCTTTTGAAAATGTCATCAGGAATGCCGTGAAATACACCGCGCCGGGTACCACGGTGGAGGTGACGGTAAGGACCGATGAGCAGGGATTACAGGTAGAGGTGGCAGACCGTGGGCCAGGTGTGGCCGAAGATGACTTGGTGCGGATTTTTGAACCGTTTCGCCGCTTGGCTGAAAGCCAGGGTGTGGCTGGCTTTGGTTTAGGGCTTGCTATCGCCCGCCGCGCTATCGAATCGCACGGCGGTGAAATCATTGCCAGCCCGAGAGAGGGCGGTGGGTTGTGTCTGAGGCTATGTCTACCGGTACAAATACGCTAGTAGCTCCTGTGGGGGCGTACTATCTGCAAACTGCTTATCAGTTTGGGTTCTCCAATTCGCCCGTCTCGGCCAGTTCGCGTATCCAGCGAATTGCATCGACATCGGTTTCCCGGTAGGCCTTCTTCACATATTCAGTGAAGTATGCATCGTTCGCTGTGGTATCCCCCGGGCTGGGTTCTGGCAAGGGTGTGTGGTAGCTGAAACGCACAAACAAAGAACCAGGCTCAGGCTCGTCTATCTGCATGGTAAAGCTGCCCCCGTGATGTTGATCACTGGGCGCAGTATCGAAATGCACGCGTTGCTCAATTTCCAGGGTGATGTGATCTTTGACAGTAAGATTCCCCAGCAGCATCTCGCGTTTGAGCCATCCCTCACCACGTTCCACTATCTTAACCGACACGACACCCACCAGGAATTCCGCAGGTTGTTCCACCCTGCGTATCAACCCTCGCCAAAGCTGTGCGCGGGTAAGCGGGGTCAATAGTGGGTCATTCGGGTCGTTGATCTGGATCAGGTGTTCGTAATGCACAGTATTCTGCCGGGCTAGGGTTATAGGCAGCAATTATACGCCTAGCTGCTTACTTGGCAGATGAACTCCTCAAAGCCTGTCACGATTGTGAGCAGGCTTTGTTACTAGCTGCTGAATGTTTATCAGTTTATGAGGGAAGCAGCTTGTTTTTGGCATTCTGTACAAAGCGCCAAGGCGCCGGTATCAGCATAGGCACTTGTTTTCTATAGGTCGCGTAGTCTGGGCCAATATGTTTCAGCAACTCTTTCTCTTCGTAATACACCCCGATGAAGATATAAGCCGACATACCTAATGCAAAGACAAAGTGCGTCACGGTCATATTGGGCGTGGACCAGAAGGCGAGTAGAAAGCCACTCATCAATGGGTGGCGCATCATGCGATAAAGTCCTCTGATGACAAAAGGCGTGGGATGGTAAGGCTTGCCTTGGAATTGCAGCCAGCCTTGGCGTAGTCCAAACAGTTCGGCGTGGCTTAATGTGAAGCTGGCGGCCAGAACCAAGGCCCATCCGCATAGAGAAAGAACGATGAGTAATGTGGACCAGGGTTGGGCTTCCACCAACCATACTTGGCCAGGCATCGGCTGCCATTGCAAACAGACAAGCAGCACAATCAAGGCGGAGAGTGCAACAAATAGGCTGCGCTCTATGGCTGGCGATACACCCATCCAGTCTTTGAACCGTTGCCGCGCCATTACGCTGTGTTGAATGCCAAATAGTGCCAATAAGCACAGGTTGATTGCCAAACTCTCAAGTAAAGAAGCGCTGATATCTGGATTAGCCATGATAGGCAGAAAGTGGTGATCGAGAAAAAGCCCTAGAGTAACCAGGGCTGCCCCGGTCATGGCATAGCTGATCAAGCTGAAAAGAAAAATTGCCCAGCGCTTCATGCTTTGCTCCAATTGTTTGGTGGGAAGCTGCACCGGTTTTTTATAATATTTGCCAAATCGACAATATCCGATGCATGTTTAAACCAGCAGCGCTAACTTAGCATGCAACAATTTGGAGGAACAAATAAATCAATGGTAGTAAATTAGATTATTACTTTAATTTGTGTTGGTTGGGGTGATGATTTCGATTTACCATCTTTACGCTGTATTCCGTGAATGCTTGTTTTTAAAGTACGAAATGTCTGGTTGGATTGAGATTGCAAGTAAACACAGTATATGGCGCTGAAAGGCAGTGGGTTTTCAATTTTTCTTAGTGTACCAGTCCGTATATATTTATTTAAGAGAATGAAAAACCGGATCGGTACAATATGTACTGATCCGGTTTGCTAAGTCGCTTCCAGATTGTACCGAGTTGAGTATTGGCTGCTAAATAAGCAGCCAATACTATCTTGTCTAGAGCGCAAGCTGATTCTTCAGTTCACTGATAGCCGCTTTGTTAAAGTGGATTTGCGGGTCGACTATTTCTGTTTCTTTGTTGAAATAAACTGAAACCTTATGCGTCTTGGTAAACCATGGCCGGGTCATCACTAGCTTGGCACCTGCTTTTAGATAGGTTGAATTGAATAACTGACTCTCAATATTTAGTGATGTAGGAAATTGGAGGTGCTAATGAATTTTGACACTATTTCTAATAGAGAATGAAAATACCCCGCGCTTTATTGCTAACGGGGTATTTGGTATCGGCAAAGATACAGTGGGGTGTGTAAGTGGGTGTACTTCTGAGACTGAAAACCACCAGCTACTTACCCTGATAACAGTTTGACTACTCAATTAGGGATTTGAGTTCAGCACATCTACTATCTCTTTGCAGGACCTCAAGATCATGAGAGGTTTTGTCCTGTTAGTTGCCTCTGTCTACGAGCATTCAGCAGATTTTCCAGCGTATAGAGCACCAGCGCAGACCAGATCAATGCGAAGCCGATCAGCTTCTCTGTTCCAAAAGGCTCATGCCAGAGGAACACCCCTAGACCCATTTGCAGGGTAGGGCCAATGTATTGAAGAAGCCCGAGTAGTGACATCGGGATTCGTCGTGCACCAGCTGCAAACAGGAGTAGGGGAATCGCTGTGATGGGCCCCGCAGCAATAAGTAGCCAGTGGGTTGCAACGTCGCCATTTACAAACCCACTCTGACCTTGAGCAATCAACCAGCTAAGCCACGCCATTGCAAATGGGGTGAGAAGAAGGGTTTCCAGCGATAGTCCCTCCAATGCACCAAGGGGGGCAGTTTTACGCAAGAGTCCATAAGTGCCAAAGGAGGCTGCTAACATGAGGCCAATCCAGGGCAATTGGCCTGCCTGTACTGTTAGCCACAATACGCCAGCTGCTGCGACGGCAATGGCACCCCACTGGGCTGGTCTTAGCCGCTCATGTAGCAAGAAATAGCCGAACATGACGTTGACCAGGGGGTTGATGAAGTAGCCCAGGCTCGCATCGACGACCCGACCTGCATTGACTGCCCAAATGTAGATAAACCAATTTACAGACAATACGCCGGCGCTTGCGACGAAACGTAGTATTACCTTGCGGTTACTCAGCGCGGGTTTGAGCCATTCCCAATGCTTCTTCACGGCCAGGATAATTGCCAGAAAGACGAGCGACCAAATCATGCGATGCAGCAGGATTTCGAGTGCCGGCACGTGTTTCAGCGCCTTCAGATACAGTGGCAGTAAACCCCAGATGAAGTAAGCAGCGCAGGCGTAAAGAATGCCAGTTTGCATAAGAATGCCCAAAGTAAATCAATGCATCATGATGCATTGATTTAGTGGATGTCACCCGAGACAGTAACCGGCACAGCTCCTTGGCTGTCCTGGTAAGTCGACTGGCACAATTGATAACCGGATAGGTAGAGGTGACAAACCGTCGATTGGAATGTCGCTATCCTCTGGATAGCGCTGTGGCAACTACACAATTATTTGTATACAGCTACTCCGTAGGGAGACAAAGGAATGCATTGTGAGCTGACGATTGCTGGGTGGGAGAGACTATAAAGAGAGTCTAGCCTTCCCGGAGTTTCTCCTATGTCTGCACCACGCCTTGCCCATGTATTGATTGGCCGCGACAGCGGTGTCTATAAGATGGCTTATCGTGAGTGGGGCGACCCTTGTAACTCTCGTGTGCTGCTATGTGTACATGGCTTGACGCGTAATGGGCGTGACTTCGAAGTGCTGGCGAAAGAAATGGCGCGAGATTTTCGAGTTGTGGCACCCGATGTGATAGGCCGTGGCGAAAGCGATTGGCTACGAGACCCTATGGGCTACCAGCTACCCTTATATGTCCAGGACATACTGGTATTGATTGCTCGGCTGAATGTGACGCAGCTTTACTGGTTTGGTACTTCGATGGGCGGTTTGATAGGCATGTTGCTGGCTGCAATGCCTGGATCGCCAATACGTAAATTGCTGCTCAACGATGTTGGCCCTGTTCTGTCTTCGGTGGCCTTGGCGCGAATCGGTGAGTATGTTGGCAAAGCGCCACCGTTTCCGACACGTGAAGCGGCAGAAGCTTACATCCGCGCGGTTTCAGCGCCATTTGGCCTGCATAGCGACGCGGAATGGGCCTTTTTGACCGATGTCATGCTGAAAGCAGATGGTGCTGGTTGGTGTTTGAATTATGATAATGGTATTGCTGCGCCTTTCCGCCAAACCATCAACGGCCAGGATATGGACCTCTGGTCTTATTACGACCGAATCGTCTGTCCTGTACTGCTAATCCGAGGCAATCAGTCTGACCTGCTCAGCGTTGAAGTGGCTTGTGCGATGAGTGAACGCGGCCCTCGCGCAAAATGGCTGGATTTTGATGGTGTAGGCCATGCCCCGACTTTCCAACATGCTGACCAGATTTCTGTGGCGGCCGATTTTTTCCGTGCCGCATAGCGACACTCAAAGTGAAGTATGTTTGATCGATTAGGGCCATTTGTATTGGCTGATTCTGCATTGAAAGCGGGCCGACAGCTGCTTGCTCAGTTGCCTGGCCTGCCGGTGATCGAGGCGCTTAAAAGACTACATGATGTTTTGGCGGAAGGACTGGCCGGTTCTCCTGACAGTGCAAGTGCCCGACGGTTGATTGAATTGTTGTCACCCGCGGCGCTAGCCTGCGCCGAGCAAGGGCTTACCGAGCTGGCAGTCAGCGAAGACAATCCAACCCGACGCACTTTGACTGGCCAGGGATTGGCGCGCCTGGCGGATCAGCTGGCCAATACTGCCTATGCAGAGGCGGTACGCGAGGTTGGTGCTATACGTCACGGCAACGGCCGCACTGCGGATTTGAGTGCGTTGGCTGCATGTTACTTTCACTGGCTTGGGCATGCGAGTACTGCACGTGCTTTGCTCGACCCTCGTGTAGCTGGCCAAAGTTGGGAGAAGGTATGCCAGTTGTATCTTGCTTTGGTGAAATACACTGTTTTACCCAAGATACCCGTACAAGCCGATAAAGAACCGTCCCAGCCATTGGCTTATCTCTTATTGGCAAGTGATGCTTTTCATTTATTGCAAGCACCAGAGGATGTTGCGGCGGTAGTAAGCGTGAGTCGTGCTTTGAGTAGTTCGGTCTGGCTGGCCACAGACTTTTTCCGCAGCACACCCTTGATTTTGACGCCAACTGCCATCGAGGCGCATCGCAGGGTTGGGTGGGAGAAGACAAGTAGTAAAGAGCGGGCATTGTGTTACGGTTTGGACGACTGTCAGCCTGTCTTGGAAGGTTTGGTGCCATCACTGGAGCCGGCGTTATACGAACTGTTGAAGGCAGCCTGGTTTACACGAGCTATTCGGGCACGCCGGCCGTCGATAGTTCGGCTGGGTACCGCTTCGTTGGTATTAGATTTTTTACGGGTTCGGAGTCTGCTGGGGCAAAAGCAGGCTCGGCGTCCAGCCAATGATCCCTTTCTGCATCTTGCGGAGCTACTGGATGCTGACGAAGGCGGTGTTGCTTTGCGTGTTACCCCTGAAGTGGCGGCGCAAGCGACCGGCGGCATGATGGCAATCGAGTTCAGCAATCATGGCTGGTGGCTGGCCAGAGTGACGCGCAGCCAAGCAGATGGTATGGGTGATGTTCTACTGGCGGGCAAATGGTTAGGGCGGAAAGCAGAGCCGGTGCGGGTAGATGTGGCCGGGCAGACGTACCAGGCATTGTACTTACCCTCTGCCAGCGACAACCGTTATAAGGCCGCACTGCTATTTGATAGCCCGTTACCGAGTGGAACGCGTACCTTGCTGGTGGACCTGGGCCAGGGTGAGCAAACAGTAAAACTTACCTCGGCAGAGCGGTTGGGCAAACAACTTCTGCGCTACCGTATCAGCATACGCAAATAGGTACCTATGGATTTGCACGTTTGGCCAATTCATTAGCCTTGAATTTGGCTACCTGATCACCTTGGCGAGCGGCAGCGGAATACCACTTCAGTGCGTTGATAAGGTCAATGGCTACGCCATCGCCGTGCTCCAACATTGAGGCAATGAGGTATTGTGCGGCGACATCACCACCCTCCGCTGCCTTTTCATACCAATATGCAGACCGTTGGAAGTCCTTGGATACACCTCGCCCGAGAAAATACTGTGTTGCCAAGCTTACCTGTGCCTGGGTATGGCCTTTTTCGGCGGCGACTTGAAACCAATGGCTGGCCAATGACTGTGACTTTTCCATGCCATTGCCGTATTCATATGCCAGGCCCATGGCATAGGCGGCACTGACTAGCCCGGCTTTGGCCGCTTTCTCAAGCCATGATTGCCAGTCAGTTGAGTTTTCATGACCTTCGCCTTGTTTAAGCATCATGGCGTAATTGAATTGCGCCAGGGCGTCGCCACGCTCTGCCAGGGTTTTGTATTGAGTAAAAGCTTTTTCATACTGCCCAGCTGTATAGGCTGCATAAGCGTCGTCAATATCGGCTGCAAAACTGATAGGGCCGATGAGCAGTGAGGTAAGCAGGATAGAACGCACGATAATCTCCTTGAGAAGCTTGTCCAAGGTTTGCCGCACTTCAAACGACTCTTCAGAAGGTGTATTGATGCCTGATAATCAAACCTACTTACGATTTGTCACGAGCAGCTGTCAGTAGGGTGCAGAGCAACACATCAGCGCTGATCACCGTTGCGCAGTAAAGTCGTAACCAGGTTCTGAGGAACGATAAATAGTATTGTGTACCTCTGCGGCCACTTTGGCAGGATGAAAATATGGTGGCTTATTCTGGTTATCCCAAAGCTATATGTAGATGCCAGTACATCGCGTTACTGCTTGCAGTCTAAATATTCCCTGGAGTTCTGTGTTAGTAGTTGAGTATGTGGGGAATGCGGGCGTAAAAAAGCCGCCCATTGTTGAGAGCGGCTTTTTTATACAGTACTTAGATAGGTTCGCTATCTAGCCTAGACTGGTGCTTAGTCGAAATCACGGCCATTCGGGAAGGAAGGGCGGTTGCCACGTTTGGCTGTACCAGTACGGGCATCGCCACGACCACCAAAGCGGTTATTGCTGGCAGTGTTGCCATTACCATGGGAACGGGTGGTATTGCCGTTCTTGCGGTTACCGTTTTCAAATGGGCTATGTAACGTCAGACGTGGTTGTTCCGCGTATAGGCTGGGATCGGTTTCTAAACCTTTGAAATTTCCTTGGCGCGGTTTACGTTCAAAGCTGTTGCCATTATTAGGGGCAGCCTGGCGATCACCATAGCTCCGACGTTCACCTTGTGGTTTGCGATCTACCTGGGCAGTGCGGTCGCTGTTATAAGCGGGGCGTTCACCAAAGCTTGCGCGGTCGCCAGCAGGTTTCCGGTCACCATAGCTCTTACGTTCACCATATGGCTTACGGTCTTCGAAACGGTTTTGGCGATTACCATCACGCCCACCGCCGAAGCCTCGCTTGTCACCAAATCGACTACCACCATTACTGGGGCGTGGTTCAAAACGCGCCTTCAGGCCTTCAAATTCCACGGCGTTGATCTTGCGGCCAATGAATTTTTCGATACGGCGCAGGGCAGGCACTTCATGCTTGGCGGCAAACGAAATGGCAACACCTTCGCGACCTGCACGGCCGGTACGACCAATGCGGTGCACGTAGTCTTCAGCAAATTTCGGTAAGTCGAAGTTCACAACGTGGGTGATGCCTGCGACGTCGATACCGCGGGCGGCCACATCTGTGGCCACGAGCACATCGACTTCACCTTTCTTGAGGCGCGCCAACGTACGGGTACGCTCACGTTGTGGCATGTCACCGTGTAACGCCGCAGCTTTTCTGCCCTGACCAAGAAGACGGTCCGCCAGGTCGCCGGCATCCAGTTTAGTTGCGATGAAGATGATGGCTTGGCCAACAGTTTCATCGGCCAAAACATGATCAAGCAATTTGGTTTTATGGGTGATGTCGTCGGCGTAGTGCAGTTTTTCAACAATCTGTTCCTGACGACGTGCCGGCGCTGCAATCTCGATGCGCTCAGGATTGCTCAGTAATGATTGCGCGATAGTGGCGATATCGCCATCGAGTGTCGCCGAGAACAACGCGGTGACACGCTCTTTAGGCAGCTTGGTGGCGATATGTGCAATATCGTCACGGAAACCCAGGTCCAGCATGCGGTCGGCTTCATCGAGAACCAGCATTTCAAGCCGGGATAGATCAATGCGACCACGTTCGATCAGGTCAATCAGGCGACCAGGTGTCGCAACAAGAATTTCGACTGGGCTCGACAGAAGCTTGATTTGCAGGGGGTAGGGCATACCACCGACTACGCTGACCACCTTGGCGTGGCGAATCTGTTTACCGTAGGTCTCGGCAGCCGTCTTGATTTGAGCAGCAAGTTCACGGGTCGGCGATAGAACAAGAATACGTGGACCTTTGCCGGGCTTCTCGGATTTTTCAGTAAGAAAATTGAGGGCGGGCAGCATAAAGGCAGCAGTCTTACCTGTACCTGTTGCAGCAGAGGCCATCACATCACGGCGCGCCATCAGGGCAGGAATCGCGGCAGCTTGGATTGGTGTGGGCTGGGTGTAGCCCGAAGTAACCAGAGTATCAAGGATAGGCTGAGCGAGGCCGAGATCGGCAAATGTGACTTGAGTCAAAGCGATTTCCTAAGTAGGTGCGCTCCCCTGTGAGGGGTAAGGGAAGCACGGACGAAGCCGAACATGCGCGCCAAGCTGTATGAGCCCCTGAATAATTTGGGCCGGTAGAATAGACAATAAACTACCTAACGCAGCGAGCGAGGGATTCGTATTTACAATGCCTGTTATAGGCAACAAAGCTGGGATCGACAGAGGCCGGAATTACGGCAGTCTTGCGGATCGGCAGCGCCAACATCGACGCTAACCGAAATGGCGCCAAGTACCATTGAAACTACTGCAGCGCGGAGGTCAGGGACGATGATTCGTAGGGACAGAGCCCGACGAAGCGCCGCATTATCCTGAAAACAAAAGAAAAAATCAATCACTTTGTGCGGTGCAGTAGTTTTGGCATGCTAAAATCGGTGGTTTACAGCATTTCAGAACTGACAGGTTTTCTCAATCATGAGCCGCGCATTACGCAATATCGCCATCATCGCCCACGTTGACCATGGTAAAACCACCTTGGTTGACCAACTGCTGCGCCAATCTGGCACCTTCCGCGACAACCAGCAAGTCGACGAACGCGTGATGGATAGTAACGATCTTGAAAAAGAGCGTGGCATCACGATTCTGGCCAAGAATACTGCTATCGATTACGAAGGTACGCACATCAATATCGTTGATACCCCGGGCCACGCAGACTTTGGCGGCGAGGTGGAGCGTGTGCTGGGTATGGTGGACGGTGTGCTGTTGCTAGTGGATGCTGTTGAAGGCCCGATGCCACAGACCCGATTTGTGACAAAGAAAGCATTGGCACTGGGCCTGCGCCCTATCGTCGTAATCAACAAGGTGGATCGTCCTGGTGCGCGCCCTGACTGGGTGGTGGATCAGACGTTTGATCTGTTCGACAAGCTTGGCGCTACAGATGAGCAACTCGATTTCCCGATCATCTATGCCTCTGGCCTCAATGGTTTTGCCAAGATGACGCTGGCTGAAGAAGCCTCTGATATGCGTGCCCTGTTTGAAACCGTACTCAAGCATGTGCCTACGCCACCTGGCAGCCCAGATGCACCGCTGCAGCTTCAGCTGGCTGCATTGGATTATTCGACCTATACCGGCCGCTTGGGCGTTGGTCGTGTGTTAAACGGCCGTATCAAACCTGGCCAGCAGGTTGTGGTAATGAACCATGATGTGCAGGTTGCTGCCGGCCGTATTAATCAGGTGCTGGGTTTCCAGGGGCTGGACCGTATCCCGGTGGAGAATGCAGAAGCCGGCGATATCATCATTGTCTCTGGCCTGGAAGATATTGGTATTGGCGTAACCATCTGTGACAAAGAGGCGCCCGTGGGTCTGCCTATGTTGATGGTCGATGAGCCGACATTGACGATGGACTTTATGGTCAACTCTTCACCGTTGGCCGGGACTGAAGGCAAGTTTGTGACGTCGCGTCAGATTCGTGACCGGTTGACCAAAGAGCTGCTGACCAACGTGGCGTTGCGTGTGGAAGATACAGGCGATGCTGATGTGTTCCGTGTATCTGGTCGTGGCGAACTTCATCTGACTATTCTGCTGGAAAACATGCGCCGTGAAGGTTTCGAGATGGCCGTGGCTAAGCCGCGCGTGGTCTACAAGGAAATCAACGGTGAGAAGTGCGAACCGTATGAGAACTTGACCATCGATTTGGAAGATGAACATCAAGGCGGCATCATGGAAGAGATTGGTCGTCGCCGTGGCGAGTTGACCAATATGGAGTCGGATGGCCAAGGGCGTACCCGGCTTGAATACCGTATTCCCGCGCGTGGTTTGATCGGCTTCCAGTCGGACTTTATGACCATGACCCGTGGAACCGGTTTGATGAGCCACGTGTTTGATGACTACGGCCCTGTGAAGGCGGATTTGCCTGGCCGTCATAATGGTGTGCTGATTTCGCAGGAAAACGGCGAAGCAGTGGCTTACGCCTTGTGGAACCTGGAAGATCGCGGTCGTATGTTTGTCAACCCAGGTGACAAGCTGTACGAAGGCATGATTATTGGTATCCATAGCCGTGATAACGATTTGATCGTTAACCCAATTAAGGGCAAGAAGCTGACCAACGTACGTGCTTCGGGCACGGATGAAGCTGTGCGTCTAACTCCCCCAATTAAGCTGACGTTGGAGTCGGCTGTGGAGTTCATTGACGATGATGAACTGGTTGAAATTACGCCAGTAAGCATTCGCATTCGTAAGCGCCATTTGAATGAGCACGATCGCAAGCGGGCGATGCGTGCTTCTGAAGGCTAAGTCCAGTTGGTTAAGCGGTAAAAAAAACGGCAGCTATGAGCTGCCGTTTTTGTTTGAGGTTTATCTTCTGGATCAAGGGTGTGCTAGCGGAAAGTGAGATCGTAAAAACGGCGCAACATGATCACTTAGCAGTTTATGGGTGCGTGTTGTTGGATGGAGGACGTCCCAGAATACAAAGGTATCTGGATTTTTGCATTCTGGTCGTGTTTGATGATTGGTTAGGTACAGCGTGCTGACGTGAGCACCGTTGATGTTAAGGCAGGGAAGGGTGGTATTAGTCATGCCATAGGCACTAGGGTTATTCAGTAAGTCATTGAACAACGAGTAGCTATCGAATAGTTGAATATTCAATCCCCCGCCATTTTGAACCTTCAGATCTGAAATCATTTCAATAAGCTTGCTATTGTAGCTTAATACCTGAGCTGCTATGTCAGGGGCTCCTTTGCCTTGGAAAACGGGTGTGCGTGACAGATCCGGTAGATTAAGCAAGAGAATGTTCCGAGCACCAGAATTAATCAGATTTTGTAATCCGATCTTCTGTTCATTAATCGCATGCTCGACAGTACGATGGTAATTAATAAAATCATTACCACCGATCAGTACGGTGAATAGCGTATTCTCTGGTCTATATGCGGGTGCTTCTTGCATATATACCTTCCAAGATTGTACTTGCTCAGCAAGACCTGGAATGACGAACTCTTCTCTATCAGATCCAGCCCCGCCAACAGCCCAATTGTACATAGGCAGCTTCAATTCTTTAGCTAGATACTCTACCCAAACAGGTCCATTGCTGAAATGACCACGGTACCAACTCTTCTTATTTGGTAGTCTCCACTCTGAATTGTTGAACATATTCATCGTGTCAGACAAGCTGTCACCGAATACGATAATTTTATTGATCCGATTGGATTGGCTGGTGCTATCTATGCTCCATATCGAATAGTTGAATGAATACTTGTTGTTGGCTGCTGCCAACATGGTGACTTCCGGATTGAGTCCTTGGCGGCGGAGTGTTTGCTCGCAGACAGTGTTGAGTTCAGCTTGTGTGATGTCACTGTAAAACATATTTCCCGTTATGCTGGAAATACTGGACCACCAATAGCCGCTCACCCGGTAATAGTCATTGCTTACTGGATCGGTAGCCCATACATAGTCGGTAGTTGGCATGAGGCGGTTACCCGTGAGGTAGTAGCAGCGTAAATAGGTGTAAGTATTACTTTTTTGAGTATTAGCTGAGCGCTTTATAGCAGCATCTAGCGCTGCGCTTGAATTTAAGTCTGGGCTATGAAGCGGAAGATATTGCTCCAGTTTATGGTCTGGTTGAATACTCTTTGTGCTCATTTCTTCTGCATGAGCCCATGAAATCAGAATAGCGAAACTGAGCAATATTCTTATAGACATAACGCTTCCTTGAATTGAATGAATTCTTGAAGTCATTGTTAGCGGTGCTCCCCGTTGTGAAGCGCTTTAACTTCACGGGCCAACAAGACTTGATGCGATGCTAAGGAAGTTATATGTATTTGAATACGTAGTTGTTTCACTAAAGTGAAAACTTTGTATATAAAACGATAATTATTCTTTGTTTTTCTTTAGGCCAAAATAGGGGTGAGTAAAATGGGCGAAAACAGCCGAAGAAGCGGCATTTACGGGTAGGAATTGGGCATTCCAAGGATGTCTTCAACGCAGTATTGCTGACGCGCAGCAGACTTTAGACAAGTTCTAACAAAAAGTACCAGTCAGCGTTAGCTGACTGGTACTAGGTCATGTGCGCCCAGCATGGGCGCACTCCTGCGGGTGGAAGTCCCGCCGTAAGTTGATCACAGCGAACGAAGTGAAGCGCAACTGCGTGAGGGCGACCGAGCGTGGGAAGGAAGCGTGGATCGTAAAC